>JAFGOM010000114.1 GCA_016926505.1 Methanospirillaceae archaeon | reverse complement strand
CGGGGACTTCAACGAGATAAAGAACAATTTAAACACCTGTATCGATGCAGTAAACCTGCTTGTCGAGGATGCCGATATGCTCACTTCTGCTGCCGTTGAAGGGAGATTACAGACGAGAGCTGACCCGGCCAGGCATACCGGGGACTTTAAAAAGATCGTGCTCGGGGTCAATAACACCCTTGATGCGGTTATCGGGCCGGTCGAGGAGGCGATGCGAATATCAGGGGAGTATGCAAAAGGCAACTTCTCAGCACAGGTCAATGAAGATCTTTCAGTGAGTGGAGATTTTATAGCGTTTAAGGATTCCTTAAACACTATCGGTATTGAACTGTCCCGGATGATGAAGATACTCAATGAAGACCTTATCGAGGGAGTAAATATCCTGTCTTCCTCATCAAGTGAGATATCTGCGATAACAGGTCAGCTGGCATCAAGTACCAGTGAGACGGTTGTATCCTTAAACGAAACCACCACCACGATCGAAGAGGTTCGAAAGACGACCGAACTTACGAATCAGAAAGCAAAATCAGTAGCAGAAAAGTCGGCCAAAGTAAGTGAAGTGGCAAATCTCGGACAGCAGTCGGTATCAGAGATCCTCTCAAGCATGGATCAGATCCAGGCACAGATGGAAGCGATAACAGGCAATGTTGTAAAACTAAGCGAGCAGAGCCAGGCTATCGGAGAGATAATTGCTTCTGTTGGCGATATTTCAGAACAGTCAAACCTCCTGGCCGTTAATGCTTCCATTGAGGCTGCCAAAGCGGGGGACTATGGCAAGGGTTTTGCCGTGGTCGCACATGAGATTAAAAGTCTTTCAGAACAGTCAAAAGAAGCAACCGCCCGTATACGAACGATACTGACAGATATTTCCCGCGGGGTCAGTTCAACTGCCTTATCAACTGAACTGGGAACAAAGACGGTAAATACCGGAGTCAGTTTATCAGAGGAGGCAAAACATGCGATTGATATCCTCAGCCAGTCGATAGCAGAAGCATCCCATGCATCGATCCAGATAACCGCATCAAGCCAGGAGCAGGTGGTAGGTATGGACCAGATAGCCATTGCGATGGAGAACATCAAGAGGGCAACCGAGAACAACCTGGATATATCACGGCAGGCCGAGAAGACCGCAAAGGATCTCCATGAACTGGGACTGCGGTTAAAAGAGATAACAGGACGGTTTATTATCTGATATTTATTCATGGATCAAAAAGAGAAGGAATTTTTAGAGCGGCTTCTTGCAACGTTTCAGGATGAAGCTCATGAACACCTCACCACCATTAGTGCCGGACTTCTCACTCTTGAATCAGGAGATAATATCACTGATAATGCCACCATTGAGACAGTATTCCGAGAAACACACAGTTTAAAGGGAGCTGCGAGAGCGGTAGGACTGAATGATATCGAAGTTTTATGTCAGAATCTTGAGAATGTCTTTTCCGGGATGAAGAAAGGGAAAATAACTCTTATTCATGAGGATTATGATCTCATTCATACCGTCATAGATGAGGTTACCCGCCTTCTCCATGAGAAGAGAGATCCTCTTCTTTTAACAGAAACAGATACCCGTCCCCTGACAGCCCGGTTACGTGACCTCTTAGAAGCACGACAGGTATCTTTTGTGCCTGAACCTGAACCTGCAGAAGGAGGAACACAAAAATCTCATGATAGTGATACAGGATTAATTGAGCAGGATAAAGGAAGGATAAATACCGAGAATCATGCCGGAATTAAGAACCAGGAACAGGAATATCCCATTGAACCTGTTGTTTCTGCCGATCAAAAAAGCAGTGTTCCAGAACAAAAAAGATCAGTTCCTTTACCGGCATCAGGAAACAAACCACCCCTTACAACGATACGGATCTCTCCGGAAAGGGTAGATTCGCTTTTTTCCCGGACAGAAGACTTACGAATGATTCAACTGGCACAGACTCATTATTCCACTGATATCCGAAATACCTCATCATTGTTTCAGGAATGGAGATGGAACTATTCGCAGATTCAAACCGACTTAGATCAGGTAAAAAACCTGATTGCCAGTGCACCCGATTCAAAATCCCTGCTGCAGGAGAATCAGAAGATTGCGGTTCTTTTTGATTTTTTACAATACTCCTGTGATCTTATCAGAACACTACAAAACCAATGTCAGAAATTTTCTCTTCAGTCAAAAAAACAGCATACCGATCTTGAGGGTATTATTACCGGCATTTCTGAAGAGATGAAACAGATTCTGCTCGTTCCGGTATCATCGGTTCTTGATATGTATCCCAGGATGGTCAGGGACGTAAGCCATGCGAAAGGAAAAGAGATACAATTAAAGATGGAGGGAACCGGGATCGAGATTGACAGGAGGGTTCTTGAAGGTATCAGGGACCCCCTGACCCATCTTATCAGGAACTGCATCGATCATGGAATAGAGGAGAAGAGTAAGAGAAAAGAACGGGGAAAGCCGGAGAAAGGAACCATAACCATCAGTGTATCCTACAGTTCCGGCAGTCGTGCAGAGATACAGGTCGCTGATGATGGATCCGGTATTGACCCGGAACAGATTAAAAAGGTTGCCATCGCACGAAATTTTCTTAACCCTAAAGAAGCAGAGTCACTTTCAGATGCAGACGCAGTCGATCTCATCTTTCTCTCTGATATCTCAACCTCCGCGATTATCACCGATACATCAGGACGGGGACTGGGGTGTGCAATCGTTCGGGACAACACCGAGGCGCTGGGGGGTGAGGTAACAGTCAGAACGAAAAGAGGGCAGGGCACCACCTTTACCCTCTCAATTCCCCTCTCTCTTGCCACATTCCAGGGACTACTGGTATCAGTCTCAGACCACCTCTATGTTCTCCCGATCCAGTCAGTGGATCGGGCTGGCAGGGTAAAAGACGGGAATATCACAACCGTTGAGAACCGGATGATGATACAACTCCCTGATGTTCAGGTTGCAGCCGTTTCCCTTGCATCATTGTTGCAGATCCCACCATCAGGAGAGCGAAAACCGGTACTTGAGCAGTCATTTGTTCTTATAGAAAGTGGAAAGCGAAAAATTGCCGTGCTGGTAGACGCAGTTCTTGGATCCTATCCCCTCATTGTGAAGAACATGGGAAAACAGATACGCAAGGCAGATAATATTACAGGAATGACCATCCTTGGTGACGGGACCGTGGTTCCGGTGTTGCACGTCAAAGATCTCCTCACATCTGCCCTCTCCGGGAAGACCCATGCAATTCCACTGGCTGATTCAGAGAACCCAAAGGAAGTAAAACACCACGTTATCATCGTCGAAGATTCCATCACATCACGAATGATGTTAAAAAATATTATTGAAGGAGCAGGATATCTCGTCGAGGTTGCAGCCGACGGAATCGAGGCATTTGAGAAATTGAAGACTGATACCTTTGACATTGTCGTTTCTGACGTTGATATGCCACGTATGAACGGATTTACCCTCTGTGAAAAGATCCGGGATGATACAAAACTGCAGGAGATTCCGGTTGTCCTGGTAACATCCCTTGATTCTCAGGAGGACAGGGAACATGGAATACGCTGTGGTGCTGATGCCTATATTGTCAAGAGCAGTTTTGACCAGACCAATCTGCTTGAGATAATGAAACGACTGTTGTAGGGGGAAGGAGATGATACGTGTTTTAATCGTTGATGATTCGAAAGTAGACCAGATGCTTATCGAGGGCATTCTTTCCTCCGATCCAGATATCACGATTGTGGGAATCGCTTCTGACGGTACCGAGGCGATCAGATCTGCAAAACGCTTAAAACCGGATATCATCACCATGGATGTACATATGCCAGGCGTTGATGGTTTTTCCACCACCCGCACCATTATGGAGACAACACCAGTCCCGATAATCATTGTCACCGGGATCGGTGCCCCTGATGATCTCAATTCATCGTTTCAGGCTGTTGAAGCGGGAGCTCTCCATATCATGAAAAAACCGCCGGGGCCGGGAAATCCTGAATTTGCACGATTTTCCAGGGAGTTTATCGAGACTATCAGGATCTTCTCAGAGGTCAGAGTTGTTCGCAGGTTTGAAAAATCATCCAAAGAGGGAGGGGAGATTCATCAGAAAGTGCCGTGTCTCTCCCGTTCTTCTGTCCCGGAAAAAACAATAAAAGCGGTTCTTATTGGAGCATCTACCGGCGGTCCGCTCATCATACAAAAGATACTAAAAGAACTTTCACCGAAATTTCCCATTCCAATCCTCATCGTTCAGCATATCGCAACCGGATTCGTGGACGGGTTTGCGTCGTGGCTTGCAACAACAACCGGCAGGAACGTTCACGTGGCAGAAAACAAAGAAACGATTATTCCCGGAGAGGTGTACATTGCTCCCTGCGATCGGCACATGGGTATTAAAGATGGCATGATTCAACTCAGTGACGATCCTCCCGAAGACAGCATCAGACCATCTGTCGGATACTTATTCAGATCTGCAGAAAAGATGTATGGAAATGCAGTGATTGCGATACTTTTGAGTGGCATGGGATCAGATGGTGCCAGAGACATGCTTCTCCTGCACGACCGGGGGGCTTTTACCATCGCCCAGGACGAAACATCATCAATCGTCTTTGGGATGCCCGGATCGGCAATTCGTCTCGGGGCAGCAGAATGTGTCCTCACCCCGTGCGAGATAGGAGCCGTATTACAACAGTGTAATACGAAAAATTCATGAAGAAAAGAAAAAAAATGGTAAACAGGAGAAGATATGAGTAATAATGCAACACCACAGATCCTGGTAGCAGAAGACAGCAAAACCCAGGCATTCCGCCTTAAATATATCCTCGAAGAGGCGGGTTACCAGGTGCGTGTAGCGATGGATGGAAAAGAGGCGCTCGGGATGGTTAAAACCGAACCTCCGGATATCATCCTTACCGATATCATCATGCCCGAGATGAACGGGTATGAATTATGTACAGCGGTAAAAAACGATCCCGCAACTGCTGATATCCCTGTTATCCTGCTTACCCAGTTAAATGATCCGGTGGATGTAATCAGAGGCCTTGAATGCAAGGCTGATAATTTTATCATCAAACCCTACGATGAGCAGATTCTTCTCTCACGAATTGAAGTAATACTTGCAAATCGTGCTCTTACTGAGAACCAGATGCAGATCGGGATCGAGATCACCTTTCACGATAAAAAATATTTTATTCCCTCAAGCAGACTGCAGATTCTCAATATTCTCCTCTCTACCTATGAAATAGCCGTTGAGCGGAACAAGGAACTTGGATTTACCCAGGAGAGACTCGCTCAGGCAAATGATCAACTCACTTCAGTAAATGAAAAGTTACAGATATTCAATGAAAAACTAAAAGAAGCCAATATCAATCTCTCACGGGAGATACATGAGAGGGAGATGGCACAAAAAGCACTATCGCGCTCAAATAAACTGATTCAGCTGATGGATAGTGTAACCCGGCATGATGTGTTAAACCAGGTGGCAGTCATCAACGGATATGCCATGCTTCTTTTAGATGTTCCCCCTGACCCTGCCGATCTTGCAGTAAAACTGAACCGGATCCACACTGCAGGGGAACAGATCCAGAGACTGATTGAGTTTACCCGCAGTTACCAGGAACTGGGAGTTGAAAACCCGGTATGGCATAAAGTAAAGGATATCTTTGAAAAAAGGGATATTGCATCCTTTGGCAATCAGCTCACATTTCATCTTGATATCGGTGACCTTGCTATCTATGCTGACCGCATGCTTGAGAAGGTCTTTTACAACCTCCTTGATAACACTACGAGGCACGGCGGTACTGCCGGTTGTATCAGGGTGCATTCCTATCGGGAAGGGGATAGCATGATCCTGGTATATGAGGATGATGGAATTGGGATTCCGGAACAGGATAAAGAAAAAATATTCAAGCAGGGGGTTGGAAAGAACACCGGACTTGGACTGTTTCTTATCAGGGAGATCCTGGAACTGACCGGGATTACGATACGAGAGACAGGAGTAGAAGGGAAAGGAGCACGTTTTGAGATGAAAATTCCACCAAAAGCATTTTCTTCATCTGTACCTGAAAAAAAGGATTCAAAAGATATTTCCTGAACCCTATCAGTTCCTGACACCCGGGTTTTCCTTCTCACCAGTCTTTTTCCCATACAAAGAATTGGATCTGAGGTATGAGAAAGAATCTTTTCGGTTACCGTTTTTATCCCTGCAAAAATAACAGAGAAATGAAATCGCGAAACATAACATCAATTAAGGGAAGAGAGATATCATATAATATTTCCGTCCAACCTGAACTGCATGATTGCAAAGAGACAGTTCTGGGAGATATCATTCGCATTAATCCTCATTATTACCTCGCTTCTTCTTTATTACGGCCATTACCTCGTATTGTATATAACGGCCATATTGAACAGTCTGACCGTTTGATCTTGAACAGTTAAAACGCTAAAACTAAGCACCCCCAACGCTCAGTT
>JAFGOM010000113.1 GCA_016926505.1 Methanospirillaceae archaeon | reverse complement strand
TTTCACCGGACACACTGTTCAACAGTAACGGAAAGGGTGCTTAGGATCAAACGGACAGGGTGTTCAATTTTAGCGGAATATACACCTTCTCGTTATTACGGCAGAATATTGATGATTTTTCCCTTTTTCGTGAGGAGATTCTGCATTATTTAGCTTTACAGCGTACCGGTACCGTTGACTGAACGGGACAATGAAATTTATCAAATAAAACTGCAGGAGGTGTTGCACAGATCAGCAATTCCTGTACCGGCCATCAGATCAATCCCGATGTAATCAGAGGGGTTTTAGGAAGAATGTGCGATAACCATACGATACTACAAATAACCAAACCCGGGGTACGAATCCATGAACCCGGGTTTTTTATTAAACCTTCAGGTACCACCTTTCTTTATTGAATGAGAACCATGATGGATCTCGTCCACCACCATATCGATAAGAATCCGGGAGATGCTTCCGGAAGCGGGAAGGAGAGGGAGAGACCCGGGGGTATACCAGCCTGCATCCTCGATCTCTCCCGGATCAATCCGGATCTCTCCCCCGGCGTAGTTAGCAGTAAATCCGATCATCAGCGAGTGAGGGAAGGGCCAGGGCTGGCTGCAGTGGTACCTGACATTCTTTACCAATATCCCTACCTCTTCTGCAACTTCCCTTGCTACGGCATGCTCTAACGTCTCGCCAGCCTCGACAAAACCCGCAATAATACTGTAGATTTTCGGGATAAAGTGGGGGGACCGTGCCAGCAGAATCTGATGACCGCGGGTGATGCAGACGATAACGACCGGGTTGATGACCGGGTAGAAGACATGGCTGCAGGCGGTGCAGACAACCGCATGTTCATCGTCTTTTTTCCGTGTCTCTGCCCCGCATATCCCACAATACCGATGGGTGCGGTAAAACATGACAAGAACTGCTGCACGGGATGCAATGCCGAGGGTATCGTCAGGGATAATCCCATACAAAGACCGCAGTGATGCTTTCCTGCAGGAGCCGGGAAGGACCGTGGTATCACTGATGGGAACAGCATACCAGTTCGTGGCTGAATCAGACCCGATAATGAAACGATCAGAATCCGATCTGAGTATATCCCTGCAGATAACCGGATCTGTTAGAAGAGAATTATTCTCATGAGTGATAACCGATGAACCGTCTGTTAGTATCCACTGTTCCTGATCCGCATGGTTTTTGTTGGTATCATACCCGAGGTCACGAATTGCAAAAGGAATGAGATAATTACTCATATTTTCTCCGATTTACCATGTACGTATCACATTGTCGGGAAGACATGAATGAATATGCCTGGGTGAACTGATACAAAAATACATCTGAAAACAGAGAGAGTGATTAGGTTATCTGGTTGCGAAATGTCGGGGTAATAATGAATTTGGAGATCCGGTCCCGGTCCGGTCTCGCAGTTTATGCTGCCATCCCGGCCAGAATGCAGGAAGCCGAAGAGAAATCAGATGAATATTATGCATTATTTATGGAAGAGTTAAAAAAAACAGAACTGTAAAGTGTATTCCATGATACAGGCAATAGGGGAAGAGGAATCCTGAATATCCTGCAGGATCATCTGTCTGTTATGGAAAAAAGATGGTACCGTGAGAAACAGGTATTATAGAGAGCATACCTTCATTGGGTTGTTATTGTTTTTACTCTCTTTTTTCAGGAACCATGATACTTCTTTCTCCGGCCAAGGATACACCCTTCACCCCTGCACCCGCCAATCGGGCGTTTCGGGGTTCCGAGACTTCCCATACACCGTGCCATCAGTGCTGCTCCCCGGGGAAGAGCACTTGAGACAAAGAGTACCCGATCGTATGGATCAGGATAGATATTGCGTTCTACGATCCCCTCAAGGACGTAATCTGGTTTTCGCCCTGACATGATTGCCCGCCCGGAAAATCCGATTGCTGAGTTTTCCGGCAGGAGTCCTTCGGATTTGGCGAGATCAATCATCCGCAAAGAGACCTGGGCACAGACCCGGTCTACCACATCGGTAAAGGTCTTCATCCCCTGCTTTTCATAGATCTCTCTCCCAATGTCCTGGAGATCATGGTAGGAGGAGAAGTCCTCACCACAGTCAACACCGATGATCTTTATCTTCTCGTTCTCTGCGATTGCCGGATCGATAGGCACCTGGCCATACCTTTTCCGGTGGTGGGGAACAATCTCAACGTCTATGAGTTCATTGATCTTCTGCGTGTAATCCTTGCAGACAGATGACTCCTTCTTTGAGAAGAGACCGGTCACCCGCTCGTCACCAAAGAACTCATGGGCACTGCCAAACTGTTTATCAACTTTTCCGGTTCCTTTCACAAGGGTATCAACGATGGCTCCTCCAAGACCGATAAAACATCCAACGGTCCTGGCATAAGGATTTTCCCGATCCTTAGGAACATACTCGGTTATCCGGCCGTCAAGAATCGTTCCGAAATCAATGGAAAGACAGGGGTTCCGGAAATCGACCGGGGTGTTGATCGCACCTTGTTTTATCCCGGCAAGAGAGAGATCCCCCTCCATGTCGTTAGCAATGGACTGCTCTCCGGAAAGACCGGTTGCCGGTATGACTCCTGCAATGGACCCGCTATAGGTAACCTTGTCAAGCAGGCTGTACTCACGGTCATCAGCAGGCAGGGATTTTTTTGACATCACCGGTCGCATCTTTGACATGGGAATCCCTGCATCCATGCACCCTTTCGCGATAGATCCCAGGTAATTATTGATGTGACCGGTTGACTCCCATTCACTGACAATACCGGTCGTATGTACGACAAAATCGAGTTCTTTCTCGAGATCCAGCTTACATTCACTGACCGTTTTTTTGATAATATCCCTGACAAACTCTTCTATTGCTGCCTTTGAGATGACGATCCCATCAAGGGTCTTTCCGAATATCTCTTCCCCGGGTTTTGGTTTCCTGATATCTTTCATTAACTGTGAATTCCGGTTGATAAGATACATAACCCCGGTCTCAAAATTGGTTCCGGTAATGATACAATCAGATACCGTGTTTGCAACATCAACCGAGAGGACGATATGATAGGGTTTCTCCTTGTACTCGGGAACCGACATCCCTCCCCCTCTGACTATCATGGGTATCGGGAGATCGTGAACAATATGTGGTTTCTTCGTCTTCTTTAAGACCATGATAAGTTATGTCATAGTTAATGGATATAAGGATATGTGTGTGGTAGAAAGAGATCAGAAAGGCGGTAGGAATATGAGAGTCAGACAATCGATTCGGAGCGTGAAAAAAAAGAAGGAATTCTGATATTAATAATAATAATTAATCTTCCCATTGTGAATCTTCGCCATATCGTAAGATATGGGATGTTAATATCAGGTACCGGTTGATCAGTTCAGGATTCTTACTCACCGATAGCCTTGACCTGGTTATATACCTCTCGGTTCTGTTTTTTCAGCTCCTGCATGAACTGTGCATAATAGTCACCTGACTTCTCTTCAGCCTCTTTCATCCGTGGCTGAATTGTTTTATAATCAGACTTTCCGAGATTATGCAGGTAGGCAGCATCAAACATCTCTGCCATAAACTGGAGTGATTGCTGGTAGTTATCTGCCATAACCACTAATTCAGGGGGGAGTTCAATCTTTTTTATCTGATAAGCGTTAAAGAACAGCTGATCCCGGATATTTTTCTGGGCCAAGCCAATTGCATCATAATCCTTCTCTCCAGATGCGGCTTTAATAGCAGCATGGGCTATTTTTATCTTTTCTTCGGAATCAAGGACCAGTTCATAAAAAGCATCAGCCATAGCCGGATCACTACCGGCACTTGGTTTACTGCTGGTATCATCCGCTAAAACACTTTCTGAAGATGGGATAATGGGTGCAGATGAAATCACAGGAGGCTGGGAGGCTGCCTCCTGACCGGTCTCCTGACCCCCGGGTAAGGAGGGTTGACCTTCAGGTTCGTTTTGAATTATTGCAACTGTCCGGGTAGTCTCGGGTACTTGGGGAGAGATGATACCAATAGATACCTGAGATGCAGTGTCAGGGGAAGAAAGGAGAGTGGTCTCCTCGGAAAGGGGAGACCCTCCCTGATTGAGGGCAAGGAAAAATTCACTGAATTCCTGCCCGGCTTTGCCTGATTCATAGTATCTTTGTATCTCATCAAGATTGATGACAATGCCGCATAACTCCTCTAACCGTTTCATCGAGGCGGGAATGTCTGATTCGGGGAGATTGCCAGAATCAGAGGAATCAGTGTCACTTGTAATGATAACCTGCCACCCATCTTTCACATCTTCCCACTGTTTCTCTATCTGTTGGCGGGAGTAGGTTTCTGATGGGGACTCCTGACGTACCATCCTCTCAAACTGTCGCAGAGCATTGATGTAACCAGGGAGAAATTCCAGGAGGTTAGGAATATTTTCAGCATTTACCGGTGAAAAACCTACAATTGAAGAACTGTCTGTTTGCTCCCCGATAGGATTATCTGCGAGAGAATGAAGGAGTTCCTGATAGAGACTACCCGCATTCGTTGTATGCGAAACAGGAACCTCTGCAAGATAAATTTTACCATCAAAATACTCATTCTCCTCCCCTGGCCTGATAATTATTTCATTTTCAGCAATGGCTCTTTTAAAAACTGAATAATCTCCCAGGGATATCACAGTATAGAAAGAATAGTCAGGATCCTCTTCAAGGATCCCTTTGACTGCTTCTTTTGCCTGCTCTTTAAGCCATTCCTGGTCAGTGGGGATACCATCACCACCATCCAGACCTGTAGCAGATTCCTCAGCAATTGCAAGACCCCCTAGGCAGGCGAGACAAAAACAGAGGAGGATAATTACCCATTTATTCATATAAACACCAAATATCTAAACTTTTGCCTTTTAATAAATAATTACGGAATGAAAAATTTGATAAATTCAACCTGACTACGGGGCTGGAACCGGACCTCCGCCTCCGCCTCCACCGGATGCTGCTGCATCCCCTGCTTTGCTTCCCCCCTGGGGCTCAGGAGAGGTCATCTTGAGTGAAGAATCAAGAGAGAAGGTAACATCACGGGTATCGGGGTCTGTTTCGTCATCAGTGTCCCAGTCATCCTCTATCCCTTCTAACATCTCATCGAGATCATCAAATATTTCATCGATATCACTCTCAATATCCTCTTCTTCCTCAACTTCAGTACAATCGCAATCTTCATTATCCATTGAACAGCCATAGGTATCACACCACCCAGCCCAGCCCTTATCATATATATCGAAAATCTCTACACTGTGATCAGTAAATATTTCATGAAGATAGGGACCAAGTCCATCATTATATGAATAATCTCTCGTATATGTTGAATCCATTTCAACCTTACCCATTTCATTTAACAAATCATTATAGTAATGAACGTCGTACAAATCACCCTCACTGACACCCTTTTGTCTATTAATACTCTCAATTATCGAATCATACAAGGGAACAAAATCAGGATACATCTCCTGAAACCAGTCATTATCAAAAAATTGTGTTACCTGGTAATTAAAAAGACCTGTTTCTGATCTTATTGCATTTTCAAAATGATTGTTAAGATAAAAATTTTCTCTAGTGAGAATGTCTTCAGGCACTTCACGGTCAGTAAGGACGATCTGTAATTCTCCTGAAGGATTCATTCCAACAACATAGTGAACTATTATAGGTATAGAACCACCCATAAAACCCAAAGAAAAAGAACCATCCTCAGGAATATATTTATCTCGATCAAAAAAATGATCTCTAAAATCTGGAATTACGGTTACAGAATTATAGTCGTATAAATCTGTAAACGTCTTTAAGGAGTATGTTTTAGAACTCGTCTTCACCAGTTCATCAGATTCATCAGAAGCTGCATTCCAATCAGTTAATGCCCATTGAAGAGGAAGCCCTTCACTCCAATCCCCAACGAGTTCATCCAACTCTTCATCATTGACTGAACCTAGATATTCATCCAT
>JAFGOM010000112.1 GCA_016926505.1 Methanospirillaceae archaeon | reverse complement strand
TACAGGTCAGAGAGCCCATGCAGGATACCCCCGAATGTCGATACAATACCGGCTCTTTTGAATAAGGCCTTCAAAGGCTGGTTTTATCCAGTCAGAATCAGGATCTCTTTTTCCGGTAAGGGCTGCGGAAATCTCAGAAAAAAAGAGATCCGGATAGGATTCAGCGAGAAGATCCCAGTAGGAACAAATTGCATCATGACGACTCGCGATAAAACCGGGTGACGGTATTGCATCTCTCTTCTGTGCATTGATTCTATCCCGTGCAGGCATGAGATTCCAGAGATCGTTGTTTTTCCAGAGTGAAAAGGGAAGCCGGATGATCAATATGGAGATCTGAATCAGACCTGATGGGATAACCTGACCAGACACAGCAGACCTCTCCGGTCCGGTTGAGAAGATCCCGATAAAACTGAGTCGCCAGATGAACCTGGCGTTCTGTATTGGGAGAAGACGAAAGAACCTGTAACATCTGTTCCCGGGAGATAGATAAGCCTTGGGCTTTCCCGATCTGGGTCGTGAATTGGGCCCACTTGTTGAGTATTGATCCTTCTCCCAGGATGAAACTTCCGAAATATTTGAAGAGATCTGCAAGGTTCTTTGAAAAGGAAAACGTTCCGCAGTGAAGAATAAGATATTCCGGGTTTACCGGGGATATGGGTAACCGGAACCGCTCGTGGTCCCAGTCAAATACCAGGAATTTTGCATCTTTTGTCCCTGACTGTGACTGTCCCAGGTGCTCGAAAGGTCCTTCGATGATAGCCTTTCTCATCTTTCTGATGAGATCTCTCATTGTCTCCTGCAGATCATCAGGAATCGTACCTTTGCGATAATCAGCATAAAACTCCGTGATCCCGCCTCCCTGCCTGCTATAATTTTTGATAATATCAGACAGGGGGCTTCGAAAGGAGATATGCTTCTTCTCGTAATCAAGATCCTTCTCTCCATTCAGCTGGGGAATGAAAACATCTGAGGCAAAGATAGGAAAGTAGTAGAAGATCCATCTCTCTATTAACAGACCGATGGGATACCAGACACGATCCCCTTTCTGTTCTTCCAGGTGATCATACTGCTGGCATATCTCTATCGCTGCCCGTAAAAGAGCGTATTTAAATGAAGAGACTCGTTTGTCCTGCTCAATGATAGTATTTAAGGTATGATACTCATCGAGAAGGGAGGATGACATATTGTTCATCGGTTTTTCTGATTACCTGCAATCCAAAAATGATTACGATTCCGTTTCAGGGTTCATTCTGTAGACTTTTTTGGGCACATTGTTGAGATCCGATTGAATAAGGTGGCAGATGCTGTCCCGCGTAATTACCATGATCACCTGTTAATGATATATGACTTCAAAGATATATCTGAATCTTTTGAAATTACCAATATTCATAAAGGCCCATTACAGAGGATAGCGATTAACCCCCTTTTGGTAACCGAGAGGTTTATAAAGAGCATATAAATCTCATTTTCGTCGGAAGGGATTATGCACAATCCTCTACATTTCTTTTATTGGTGGATTGATAATCTCAAGAAAATCAACTCTGGTAAAATCGGTATCATTGGTTACAATCTTATCCAGGCCGTATTGTTTACATGATCCCGTAATAAGAGCATCATGAGGCATTAAGTGATACCTATCCATTATGTGAAAAATATCATTTCCTGATTGTGATGAAAGATTTGTAAAGAGAGAGAATAAATCTCGTAAATTATCAGTATCAATGGAAAGGGCAGGCAGTTTTTCACGAATTTTTCTTGAAGACAATTCGGTTTCCGCCCTTAAAAATCCTAAAATCACTTCAGAATAAACAATATCATTAATATACCCATGAATTGTCCCTATCTCAACTTTTTCGATGTATTCTGAAGCGATTGGATATTTGCCGGTGAGGTGGTACAGAAAAATATTCGAATCAAAAAATGCTTTCATCTTCTATCTCCTCAATAATTTTTTCAATAGAAGATGAAGGTATAATTCCTTTTGTCTTTCTGGTAATGGAACCCTGAATGATTATCGTTGTCTTTGTTTTTTCTGCAATATCTGGTTTTTTGAGTGGCTTAAAAACACCGTCTTCATATATTGCTTCAATTATTTCTCCCATAACTCACCAAAAATCTGGTTTTTTTCATTGAGATCAATGATAGTCAATTATATAGATGTTTCATCCAATAAATCAGTTTTGCATGAAAAACTCTGGATCATCGATAAAAAACTATGATGGAGCGGCTTTCATTCGACAGGTGAGAGGCCCTGCCTCGTGGGATTTTCTCTCATCGGGCTGTGTTGTGATCACGTTCTTATCCCGGATCCAACCCGTCTCTTCAATAATAAATAATGAACAGAAGCACCTGACTGTATAACCTGCCGGTTGTCCGTCGTTTATTTCGATATTATATCCTTAGGAGAGTATTTACATCACCACCAAATGTCGTCCCATTAAACTTGCTCAAAGGTGATGAGAATATCGGATTTATAGAGGGGATAATGCGAACCTTTCTGGATTATCCAGAAAGTTCCGCTACAATTTTGAAGTGCATATAGTTACCAGGTTGACTATAACTGCCGTTTCAGTTCGTTTATCCCAAACCTTTTGCCGGGCACTACAATGCCTCCTTCACGCAAACAAACAGATTTTCTACCTCTGATTATCCTTCCATCCTCACTTCTATTGCTGCAAGTGGTTTGCCACATACCGGGCCGGTGCGAACAGCCTCCAGAATCGCATCAATTCTTCGTGATGTATCTGGCGTGAAATATGACTCATTGCACTGGTCACAAATATAGGCAGGAACATCTTTGATTACAATAATCTCTGATCCAATCCGGACCATAAATTCCGTTTTCCCTTCTGCAAGGGTTCCTCGACAGAAAGAACACTGGTTTGGGATCATCTTCTCCTCTCGCGATAATTTGTCCATTCGCTTTCATCCGGATGATAAGAGGTGATTATGCGAAGATGGTCATTGCACAATCCAATCACTACATGCAGAGGGATATCCATTCCTGCTGATAGGAGGAGGTGTGAAGGGCATGGGTTTTTCGCAATTTCATTGAATGCATCATTGGGATTTTGGATGGCAATGAACAATGACGTATCAATAAATCACTTTCACTCATCACTCTCTCCCCTTTTAGGAGTGCCATACAGGTAATGATCATGCTCAACAGACCAGTCAGGCGGACCGATTACCGTACCCGCATTCTTTAAAAGAAATTTAAACGGGTCTTCATAGGATTCTTCTTCAATTACCTCGATTGTCAGGATACAATTTGTATTGGGTTCTAAATCAACCGGATCCGATATCTGGAAATGTGATCCATCAAAAGTGGCTCTCACTGTTCGGGTTATCATACATCCTCCATGCCTGTTACTTTTATTGACGAATGGTAATAAGTATTTGATGAGAGAAGTGGTGGTGTCAGAAAATATCTCTAAAAATTCACCTCCCTCCGGCCATCACCCACCCCACCATCCCGGAGCCGGCCTGACGCCAGGCGTTTTTCTGCGAGTCGTTTTTATGGTTGTGACCGTGTCTGGTTGATATGTTTCACCCGGGAAAGGGTCGCAGCATGCTATACTGCTCCCCGGCAACGCTCCTCTTTTCGCGGATCCGTGTATGTTCGTTTCTCACAAACCCGTCCCACTCATCGAACGCTCTCGTATTGCATAGGGCTGGTATCAGGATATGTCCGTCTCGATAGTCACATCGCTGCAGTCGCAGGCTCCTTTCGTTCTCCTCAACCGCGGTCCTTGACTCACTCCGCTCCCCGCCTGCATCGTCGCGGATCCGGGGCCGGTCCTATTCGCCGTCCGGCTTGCGATGCTCATTCGTCTTTTGTTCCCGGTTTGTCGATGACCCTCTCCCGCTCCAACAAAAGAATAGTAACACCGACAGCCTTCTCTCTCCCTGCAACTCATCGCGTCAGGGATGAGAAACGGCCGGTTGATTCGTCGGTTTTCCCAACACAAACAAAGGAATAATAAAAACCCGCCGCTGACCCGATCCCTGAGGGTCGGGACCGCAACGGCAATTATAGCGGGTTACCATGAATCCATTGCCTGACTTGATGTAATTTTAGCATCAATTGTCGGGGTACGGTAACCGGCACCGAATATTTCCAAAACAGAATACGATTCACTCATCCAATGTTAATGAGGGCAATATGACCGGTTCTGGGAATGTGGAGCACCTGCACCAAGAGCAACATATCAGGAACCGTGCTGAACTCGGGGGCAATCACCAGGATCTGCGATGGGTTAAGACCTCAAAAGCAGGGGTCAGGGACAATTTAAAAATCGTGGCTGAAACGGAGATAAACACAGGTCCATGATGGGTGATAACCGGGCATCTGACAGGTGCAGGGCAAACGAAACAACAGGCTGGATACCAAACAAAGAGGAGTTTCCAGGCAGGGATATGCAGCCCCCGGATTCCCTGGTTGCCGTTGCAACTGCTCGTCCCGGTTAATTGACCGAAAAGAACAGTCCGACCTGCCTCCCGACCGGTTTGATAGTCACCCGGGACGAGATACAATCACGGCCAGGAGAAATCCAAATATCCTATAGGACAACCAATACATAAGTCAGTGGCTCCCTATTATTCATTAGACATTCCTCCTGATCATCGCGAGGATCTCTCTCCAGAAATGAAATTCGTTATAAAAAATTGGACTAGAGATTCAACCCCTATTAACACAGCCGTGAGATATGGAAAATTACATGAATATTTCAAAGGAAAATTAGAATCATATAATACTGCAGTTATTGAGGCTGGATTACTATCTAAAGCCATTTGTAAATCCTCACTTCAACAGGAATATACAGTATCTCGTGGATTAGGGCCATATGATGTAAATAAAGTAAAGGTTGCACTTAATGAACGGCAAATTACCGGGATATCTCCAATATTAGATGATAAAGGGTTTATATCAGTAACATATCAAAATGAGATCTCTTTAGGATATGCCGAACCGGATGAAATGGGAGAGATCTATCTTTTCTCATCTACGCTCCAAAAGGGGGATAATGCATTATTCATAGGGGATGAGACTACATTATCTAAAAGAAAAGAAGGAGAGATACTTCTCCAGAAAGGGTCTCGATATTATATAACAGGTGAAAAAACATATATACCTGATAGTGGGATATTAATACACCTCATAGATATTGTATTCATAAAGGGAAGTAATGAAGAACTATGAAAAAAGATAATAGGTTTGTATCTCCTCCAGGGGCATTACAATTTACTGATAAAAAAGCCCTTGTTACTGAGAGAGATATGAAAAGGGCTGAAAAGGGATTTGATACAATAGCCAAGCAGCTAAATTTAACACCTATTGATGATACCACTGTAGAATTAATTCGTGCCAGAAAGAAACAGGAATTAAACAATTCTGCAACGGCTCAACATTAATATTCTTTTTTTGTTCTCAATTTATATGTAATCAGATGATACTTTATGCATCATAAATCTCTTTTTTGGTTGAGTTAGAAAATATCCCCCAAAATTCACGCCCCTCCGACCCACACCCACCCCACCGATCCGGAGCCGGACCGTGCCCTCCTCTGCCAGACATCGGAGGAAGCCTCAAAATACCAATCCTCCAGGAAGTCGTCGTCGCTCTCACTCTGGGTCCGGAACCGGACCCATGCCATGCGTTTTCTACGAGTCGTTTTTATGGTTGTGACCGTGTCTGGTTGAAATGCTTCACCCGGGAAAGGGTCGCAGGCTCCTTTCGCTCTCCGTACCTGCGGTCCTTGACTCACTCCGCTCCCCGCCTGCATCGTCGCGGATCCGGAGCTGGTCCCATTCGCCCTCCGACTTGCAGTGCTCATTCGTCTTCGTTCCCCGGTTCGTCGGTGACAATCTTCCCCTCAATACCTCTGCTTCCCTGGAATAACACCTCTCACCCCTCCTTTCGGATCTTCCATGTCCCCGACATACCGGGGAATGAGATGGATGTGCAGGTGCATGATCGTCTGGCCTGCCGGCTGTCCGTTGTTAATCCCGATATTATATCCGTCAGGGGAGTGTTTCGCATCCAAAAACTCCTTCCCCCGCGAGACCAGTTCCCACAGATTCTTAATCTCATCTGCATTTGCTTCGAAAACAGATGCGATGTGACGTTTGGGGATGATGAGCAGATGACCGGGAGAGACCGGGTACCTGTCATACCTGGCATAAGCATACCCGTTCTCAAGAATGATATCTTCAGGTCCGGGATGGCAGAAGGTACAGGTCAGAGAGCCCATGCAGGATACCCCCGAATATTGATGAGCCCCTGCTTATCAGTATGAGTCCGGAAAATGCCCAAATAATCTGGTTCAATTTACTGCTTCCTTAAGGAGGATCGCTTCTATTTGTCATGAATAAAGGAAAATCTCTGATAATATGTATCCTCAGATATTGAGTGGAAGAAAACAGATATGAGAGTTATGAATATACATTAGAACGTTTGCCAATTTTGATAATATCAATGATTTCAATACCGTGATCTACTTCATATAAAATCCTGTATTCTCCAACCCTGATACGAAAAATCTCTTCTTTAGTCCCTTTAATTCTTACAGAGCCATGTGGCATTGGATCTTCTTTTAATGTCTCGATTTTTAAAAATATTCTTTTTCTGATTTGAATATTGAGATTTAATAAATACTTATACGATGATGAGGAAAACCGGATCTGATACATCTAAAGATCAAGTCCTTTTCGTACTTCAGATTCAGAGAGCAATAATCCATTCTCCTTTTCCTTTCGGTATTTTTGAAGAGATATATAGTCCTCTTCAGTCAATATGGAATCAGGATCGATCAATTTAGATTTAATATCCATAATTTCCTTTTTCAGGATATCAATCTCCATTTTAAGATTTTCTATAGAAACAGATTCAGTAGTCATGTAACGTATTATCCATTGGTGAGTATTACTATTTTTTGATAGTTGCCAGCATCAACAATCCTTATGAACCAAAGTTCTCATCTCTCTTTAAACGCATATCCAGAGATGCATGATTATGTTATCTCAAGGGGGAAATCTATCCGATCCTATTTCTTTCTGATATGCCGGGAGTTGGTCACTTAATCACAAAATGGTTTTTATGCCATTCTCTTTCATGATGAACAAAGATAGGCAGTCGGTTAAGCTCCATTTCTTATCCCGGTGATGCTCCTCTCTTCGCGGGTCCGGGTATGTTCGTTTCTCACAAACCCGTCCCACTCATTGAACGCTCTCGTATTGCACCGGGCTGGTATCAGGATTAGTCCGCCTCGATAGTCACATCGCTGCAGTCGCAGGCTCCTTTCGCTCTCCCTCACCTCCGCTCCTCGCCTGAATCGTCGTGGGTCCGGAGCCGGTCCCAAACGCCCTCCGGCTTGCGGTGCTCATTCGTCTTGCAGTCCTCGTCGTCGGTGACCATCTCCCGCTCCAAAAATACGAATAGTATTGACACCGACAGGCTTCTCCTACCTGACACGATGAACGGCAGGGAGAGAGAAGCCTGATGCCGTTATTATAACACCATTAGGAGCTGGAGCGACGAACAGTCCATCGATGAGTGAGGACCGTAACGGAGATAGAAAAGGAACGACTGTAACAAAGTGAGGACTGTAACGAAGAACTGGAGGGAAGCGGTGTGTGAGGAGTGTAGCATTACCCCTGTAATCTAATGTCAGATATTAGCGTTCGAGTTAAAGGATTGGGTTTTAAATCCCGATTAAAAAAAAAAGGAAAATAGTATCACAATTTACATTTTTCGTGCTACATAGAAGGTAACCATATCATGTGTTCCCGAACCATCATCTGGTAACAAGTCATCACAGGTGTCTTCTACAGAAAATCCCCCCTCAATAAGGATGGAAACGATACTGTTACGCTGGTAATAATGGGTCCAGAAACGATATACCTGATACTGATCCGGTTCTGAGCAGACAACATGTTGTTGGAGTATGACATTCGCCTCCTCATAATGAAACGTCTCAGATAGGACAAGACATGTCCCCTTTTTCCAGAAACCGTCCTCTACCATTTCCCAGGATTTACCAGAAATGGCCATGACGGCGGGTGCTTTAGGATTGAGGGTATCGAATATGAACAATCCCCCTGGTTTTAATGCACGAAAGATATTTTTCAGTAACCTGGTTCGATCATGCGGAACGAGAACATCAAAATCACAGAATATTATTATTATCAGGTCAAACAGGTTCTCAAAGGTGAGATCAAGATAATTGCTCTGAATATATTCGATCAGCAATCCCTTATGGGAGCCACTCTGGCGGGCATAGTCGATAGAGCGTTTCGAAAAATCTACGCCTGTCACTTGATATCCGTGTTCTGCTAGGAGTTCACAGTATAAACCAGGTCCGCACCCAAGGTCAAGGATGGATTTCTGCTTGGTGTCTAGATGTTTCTCAATCCACTGGACTGTTTTTTCAATAGTAACTCGTTTTCTGCTAGCTGCATCGCAGTTCTGATTCAGATGAAGTTGAAGCAGGTGATGGGAAATATGATCATCTTCCCACATGCTTGCATTGCCAGGTTCGTAGAGTGCCGGTTTAGTAATAGTTTTTAAGAGATTGGATATCTGCATAGTAATTTCCAGATTTAGATAATTCCAAAAGACAATTCTTGTTTTTACTTTCAGGTGCCTATCCTGTAACACACTACCTCATATAAAATGTCAATAGTGATGGGCACTTGAGTAACTATCAATTCAGATAGTTCTTATCTGGAAATTAGAGAGTTCAAATCCTATATTTCTCTACAGATAGCAATAAAAGCTTTACTTCTGCCCGTATCGCTTCCAAAAACCTTCCAATGAAGGATTTAATGAATAAACATTCCCCTAAATTAACGAAATTAGGGCAAGATTTGGCTTTTAATTTTCTTGACTGGATAAATCGGAAAAATAATGATAATTTAGGGATTCCTATGAAATGATGTAAATGCCCACTAAAATTTTAGAGTCAGACACACTCTTATTATTTTTATTCTACTCTCTGGAAAATATGTGGTACATTTCTGCCAAAATATCACTCAAATTCAGTCCTGGGAATTCCAGACTGTCGTATAATTGATTGTAATGTGCCACTACGAATTTCATTATGGTTTGGAACAGGAACGGTAATTGTTGAACCAGGGGTATTTTTCTGCATAATTATATGGTTTCCCTTCCGTCTGACCTCTGAAAAACCATGTTTAAAGAGAATATTACAGACTTCGTTTCCCGATAATACACGGAGTTTAGCCAAAGGCAACATCCATCCGTGTGATGTAAATTTCTCCGTGGAACCGTGACTGAATCTCCTGTGGGGAAGCTGTTTCAAAAAAGAGCTCCAAAGCTTCATGGAGGTTATTACGGGCTTCTTCTACTGTTCTGCCCTGGCTTGCAATGTCATATTCCGGGCAGAATGAAACATAGCCATCACCTTCTTTTTCAATAATGGCTGTCAACTGTTTTTGCATACCTTTTTCTCTCCCTTATTTTGTAATAATATCTTTCACTATAACATAAAAGTTCCTTATGATTTTACATTTAAATTTAAAAATAGGGTGTTGTCGCATAACGACAGCAGGTTTACTCTGCCTGCCTCTTTCGAGTCAGCCAGGTAAACCGGCTGCCGGTCAGACCTCCGGCCCCGGTGAAACAACCACGATTGCTTGAAGCGGGAACCCGGCCCTGAATGTTTCAATGCCGGTTACCGTGCAGAGGAAAACCGCTAGCAACATAAAATGGGGTCAGGCAACGGTTTAATGGTAACCCGCCATGATTGCCGTCGCGGTCCCGACCCTCAAAGATCGGGTCAGCGGCGGGTTTTTATTATTCCTTTGCCTGTGTCAGATAAACCGATGAGTCAACCGACCGTTTCTCCTGCCTGACGCGATGAGCGGCAGGGAGAGAGAAGCCCTGTCGATGTCAATAAATTTTCCAATTTTTGGAACGGGAGATGGTCACCGACGACGAGGACTGCAAGACGAATGAGCACCGCAAGCCGGACGGTGAATGGGACCGGTTCCAAACCCACGACGATTCAGGCGAGGAGCGGATTGAGACAAGGACCGCAGGTGAGGGGGAGCGAAAGGAGCCTGCGACTGCAGCGATGTGACTATCGAGGCGGATTATAAAAAACGCCATTATCAATGTACGAGAGCGTTTGATGAGAGGGGCAGTCGTGCGAGGAACGAGCCTGACTGACCCTCAAAGAGAGGAGCGTTGCCGGGACCGGGATGCTTGCATGCCGGGACCTTACCTATCTGATCGATGATAAACCAGGATGATGGATCAGGCGATAGGTTTACCCTCCTATTACAAGAGTGATGAATAGGGAAAACCCACTGCCGTGTATTCAAATATCCCGGGCAACCAATTGGGATCATTTGCTTTCGGCAGGTTTGCGGAGGAGCGAAGCGACGGGGTGCGACCCTAGCCACAGGCGTGCCGGAGAGCGAGCAGGCTACCCTTCCCCTTTCTTGGTTTGGGAGAGAGGGGAGGGGCCGGGGGGTCGGGGTGAGATGGTCACAGGGGTGAGATTGTTTTACGATTTATCCCGATGCAAAGAGAGAATAAAGTTTTTGAATAATCGATTAAAGCCGATTCAGATACATAAATGGGGATTATTTTGAATTGAGATAATGCACAGTTTCACCAGGTCTTGTGTAGGAAATATCAGAGGTGCTGACCAGATGATACAGGAATGTATATTTATCATGAGAAAGAAGATGGATAGAATAGTAAGACCAATCTGTAGTTGAGTTGTGATATGCAGTTTAATATCATTATTGAAAAAGATGAAGGAGGATGGTTTATTGCGACAGTGCCATCTCTTCCAGGATGTCATACACAGGCTCAAAACATTGATGATCTTTTTTGCAGGATTCGTGAAGCAATTTTATTATATCTTGATGTTAATGGCACACCTCCATTAGAAGAACTTCGTTCGTTTGTAGGAGTTCAGATCGTTGACGTTGAAACCTGCTGATCCGAAAAAAGGCCGTCCGTGTGCTGACTCATCTTGGGTTTGTATTAAAACGTCAACGGGGAAGCCATCTCATTATGCAGCATCCGGATGGAAGAACAACCGTTGTTCCCATTCATAGCGACGAAGATATTCAAAGGGGACTTCTCATGGCAATTATACATGATATTGGTATTGAAAAAGATGAATTTATCTCCCTGCTTAATCAGGTATAGTCTCCTCTGTAATATCTGGAGGGGAATTATCTATAAAGATCTGAATGCCGTATTTATCAAAATTGAGATCACCCCATCGCAATGTTCCAATCTCTCCGATCCTAAAACCCCCTTCGTACATGAGGGAAAATAAGGCACGGTCCCGGGAATTGGAGCAGCATTCGAGAAATGTAATGATCTCATCTGGTGTGAGGAGATCTGAAGGCTTTAACAATTGCTTTTTCGTTCGTTTTGGCACCTTGATCTTTTGCAGTTGTGACTCGGTTATCGCAGCGGATTCATTATCAATCATCCATCGGAAAAATCCCTTAGTGATGGTGACATAATCTGCGATGGCATGAGATGAAAGGGACTCTTTGGTTTTGAATGAACCTTTTGAAAACAGGTTGCCGATTGCGTTTTTATAATCTAAGATAGTGCAATTCTTGTATTCGCACTCCAGATATAATCTGAATCGACAGAGAGTCTGGACAATTTTTAAAGATCGTCGGTCCCCTATTTCACCAGAAATTAATTTCTCGTGAATATAGGCTGCAACGAACCGACGATCACTGTCTGTATAGGAGACATAACCTTCCGAGCAAACACAAGCATCTAATAACTTCTGTACCCGGAGCCCCGGCGAAGCACCGCCGTAGAAATAGTTCAGTGAAGGTGAAGGCATGATCTTTCATCTGCCACCAACCCTACATAAACGTGTTCTTAGGCTTTGTAATCCAACACGGGAAGCCTCAGGCGAGATTTGAACTCGCGACCTCGTCCTTACCAAGGACGCGCTCTGCCGGCTGAGCCACTGAGGCAATGTGCTTTATTACGTATACCTGCAACCCATAAAAGAATTACGGAGTTAAACCTCGGGATAAAAAAGATAGTATCATTTCTCAAGATGTACCACCCGCTGCGGAAACGGAATTTCAATCCCTTCTTTTTTAAAGACAACATCTATCCGGGTATTAATATAGTCCTGAACATCCCATGCCATGCTGTAATCATCTGTCCATACAAGAAGCATGAAGTTCAGACTTGAATCAGCAAATTCCAGGAAATAAACAGAAGGCGCAGGATATGGGATAATAATTCCTTCTTTTATCCCTTCTCTGGCGATCTCCATCAGGATCCCTTTTACCCGTGTAACATCGGTCCCGTACGCGACTCCGATCGGTATTCGTACCTTTAACTTGATATCAGGCTCGGCATAATTCGTGAGGATATTCTCGGTAAGAATCTTGTTCGGGATCGTGACGATCTGGAAATCAAGAGTCTTAATGCGGGTACTGCGGGGCCCGATACTGACGACATCCCCGAGATATCCCTCGATAAGAATACGATCACCAGTCCGGAACGGTTGATCTGCGGCAATCATAAACCCCCCGAAAAAATTCGCAAGAATATCCTGTGCAGCGAGACCCAGAACGATTGATGCAAGACCTGCACCGGCCAGGATCGGGGTAATGTCAATATGAAGCGTTCTAAGAATGAGTAAAAACCCGATTGCCCAGACGATATATCTGATAGAAAGTGTGAGGAAATGGATTAATTTATCTCCAGACCGATCTTCACGCTCTATTGCCTTCCGTTTTTCATACACAGCCAGGATATCTTTTAAAAACGATGCAACAACCCACGAGCCGATAATGATGTATACTACATCAAGGTAGGAACTCGAAAGAATCCATTGGTATTTTTCAGGAATTACAAACAGGCCGGCCGAGATATATATCGTAATGATGAGAATCGTGACGATAAGCGGGGGGCCGACAGCCTCAAGGATTATCTCATCGATCTGATAGGGCGTCTCTTCTGCCCGCGATTTCAGACGGCGATAAAAAAAACAGAGGATAGCAGCAAGAGCGAACCCAACCGCTAAGACGACAATCGCCTCTATCAGTACAAAATCCATAGTCAGGTTTTTGTCTCTCTAATGTTTATAAGCTATGAATTTTTATGGCAGCCAAAAACGAGATAGCAGAGAAACTGGGAGAGATAACGGAACAGATCGGCAGACCTGTCACCTTTATGCATGTTTGCGGAACTCACGAGGCTGCCATTGCCCGGACCGGGCTCCGGAGTCTGCTCCCGAAAAATTTCAGGATTGTCATGGGTCCCGGGTGTCCGGTCTGCATCACGCCGCAGGGTGAGATAGATGCGGCAATCGACCTCGCAGACCGGGGATGCATTGTTGCCACCTATGGCGATCTCCTTCGGGTTCCCGGATCAAAAGGTTCCCTTGAGAGTTCAGGCGGAGACGTCCGGGTTGTGCAGGGTGTTGCACAGGCAGTGGAGATTGCCCGGAAGACCGACAAAGAGGTAGTTTTTATATCAGTCGGGTTTGAGACGACCGCTCCTACCGTTGCCGCTGCTATCCTTGCAAACCCCCCTGCAAACTTCTCCATCCTCTCCTGTCACCGCATTATCCCCCCGGCAATGACCTGGCTCCTCTCCCAGGGAGAGGCTAACCTTGACGGGTTCCTGCTTCCCGGACACGTTCTTGTCATCGCCGGCCTTTCTGATTACAAACAATTCCCGGTGCCTCAGGCGGTTGCCGGCTTTGAGGCTGATGATATCCTGCTCGGACTTCTCATGCTCGCAACCCAGGTACGGGACGGGGTTGCACGGGTCGATAATGCATATCCGCGGGCGGTACAGGAAGACGGCAATCCAAAGGCACGGAACATGATGAATCAGGTATTTGAACCCTGTGATGTCGAGTGGCGGGGATTTCCGGTGATCCCGGGTTCAGGACTCCGGCTCCGTGAACCATTTGCAACATACGATGCCCAGAAAAAGTTCGGAATCGTGTTTGCCCATGTCACCAAGCATTCTGCCTGTATCTGCGACCGGGTACTCCGGGGGATCGCAGAGCCGACCGACTGCAAACTGTTTGACAAGGTATGCACCCCAAGAACCCCGGTCGGACCATGCATGGTCAGCCATGAAGGCGCCTGTAAAATATGGCACCACTATCATATTGGATCCCGGTAAAACCCAACCCTGTTATTTATATTATCCAATGACGAATAGTATAAGGCGCCCTGGTAGGGTAGAGGATATCCTGGAAGCCTCCGGAGCTTTCGACCCGGGTTCAAGTCCCGGCCAGGGCATATAACAAAGTTCAGATCCCTATACGCAATCGGGGTTCTTTTTGAACTTTTTTTCTTTCCCAATCAGAATATTAAAATTTATGATTATCGAATTTTTTCTAACTCAGTCTCACTCCATTACCCGGGACCATACCAGACTCTCACAGAAATAGTCCCTAGGATGCATCTGGTATCTGGCCGACCATATCTTCACGCTATTGCATTTTCTTATTCAATCGACGTTTCTGTCTAAAATCAGGAGGGTTGATCAAGTGTTTTTTATTACGCTCTTTCAGTATCGTAACGGTAATGTTCTTTTCACACAACTGAACACACTTTGGATGGTGATAATGGTAATCCTGGTTATTGATGCTGAATAGTATGACCTGATTAACAGAGATTTTCCTCCTTCTAAAAAACTGAATTGGTTTAAATCATTAATTTACCGTTTAATCCGATTTGATCAATAAATTTAGACAGCTGGGGAAATATTTGTTTCTTTTATTAATTGCGATAAACCGTCAATAATCTCTCTAAAATTGTAGAAGGGCATGAATTCTTTAAATTTAAAAAAAGGAGGGTTTCCCATTATGCGAATTAGATGTGGATTGATTACCTGTATCCATCTCGGCAATCCTGCTTAATTTCTCCTCAGCTATGCACAGACCGCTTAATATTCTCTAATATCTCTCTGGACTCCGGCCCTGGCATCTTGTTTTGCAATCTTTTCAACTGCATCGGTAATTTCTTCACTTAAATACTCCTGCCGATATCACATGCCTGAGCGGGAACCTGCCTGATGATTATCGTAGTTGTTCCCCGCTCCAGGGTGACCGTGATAGAAACCGGCACACCGGTTCCCTGTTTAAATTTGCGCATCTCCTTTTCTTTTCCTGAATTCAGTATCCCAACTTTCAGCCAATGGTTCATAGGGTATTTACCTGAATAGTCTTTTCCTGCATATTTTATTCCTATGATAACATGAAATGGTCTCCCTGATATCTCCCCAGGATAAGGCAGGAAGGAAAAGGGGTATCATCTGGATATGATTCAATTATCTCACCGGATCTGATTATTCCCGAGACATATACCGGATATTCCTCGTTCAAAGATTCTTTTAACGGCATAAAGACGATACCCGGTATGATTATCCGGATCACAAGGAATGATGTCTCATTCAGATCGAAGATTGTTCACGTCTTCCTCCAATAATGGACATAATGAGAAGCCCATAGAATATGTATGGCATAATCTGGTTGGTGTTAATGAGCGATATGATTTATAATGGGTATCTCTTTAATCCATTAATGTATCAGGAAATTGAAGTAAGAGACAATGTATGAATCCCTTTCTCTCCCGACAATTGAAATAAAGAGAGTCCCTTGAGAAACACTCCAACCATCGGGTGTTTCAGGCAGATTTGCTGATCTTTCCGCAATATCCAATACTTAATCAGTCATTACACACGATACCGTCCTCATTCTCATCAAGTGAGTGAATATCACCTTTCCCCAGTGATTTACAGTAATCATAGCACTGCTGGCAGGTCAACCCGTTCTCAAGCGGGAAATCAGAACAGAAGTATCCTGGTTTTGAACAGTCACAGAACAATGAAGCAGGGGCCTTTGTTGCAGATACTGTTGTCTGGGATGGGGAGATGTACGATGTCTTTGTGGTTGGTATGGTTGGAGAAGGCGCCGGTGTAATTGCATAGGGAAGTGTGAAGGTATCAGGAGGTGTCTTTGTTTTGGATCCACCCACTGTGGACGGCGAACCATAAACCGACTCTACGGTTGGTGTCGTTGGTGTTGGTCCCGGAGTGATGGCAAACCCGGATTGGGTAGTTTCAGGAGGTGTCTCTGTTTTGGATCCACCCACCGTGGACGGTGAACCATAAACCGACTCTACATTGGGTGTTGTTGGTGTTGGTCCCGGGGTGATTGCATATGAGGCTTGAGCAGAATCAGGGATGATACCTGCTGTAAAAACCTGGGTTATCGGGTTTTGCAGTTTCTCTGTCTGTATGGTATAGGTATCCCCGTCACTGGTAATCACCATATCCCCGTTCATATCAGGATGATAAACCCGGACTCCCCGTTTGATCAGTTCGTTCATGATATCAGCTGCTGTTTTCTCATACTGGTTTCCAAAACCAAAGGAGATGATCGCAACATCAGGATTTATCCTCTCAAACAGCGGTTTTGAGATGCCCGTCGATCCCTGCCCGCCGATACTGACAATTTCTGACGAGAGATCCCCTCCGCCACCTGATGCAGAACCTAACAAGAGGTACCTGACCGATCCATCCGTGACTTTTAAGGCTAATGAATCTGCGAGAGGATCACCGGTTACGGTAAACGGATGTACGACCTGAACCGTTATCCCATCCGCAAACGGGATGATATCCTGATACCCGACCGGGAGGTAGGATATCTGCTCTGATTCCACAAACGGTGATATCTCTTCATCGGGAGTTTTTTGGTATGATTCTCCGTTATCTACAAAGAGATCAACCGGGAAACTGGTGAGAACTTTTCCCAGTCCCCCGCTATGATCCTCGTCAGGATTTGTCAGTACTACTACATCAAGCCTGGTCACGCCAAGGGCAGAGAGGAACGATACCAGTGCATCAGCAGCTTCCGGTGGTCCTGCATCAATAAGCATGTATCTTCCCCCTGATTCAAGCAGTTGTGCCTCGCCCTGGCCCACATCAATATAATGAACAACAGACTCTCCGCTAACCCCGCTGATCATGGCTGTCAGCAGGATGACAATAACGGGATACAGAATTTTTTCCATGAGTGTAGTATCTGAATCAGAAGCAAGAAAAAGATGTTGTCTGATTATGGTATAAGCCTGCAGAAAAAGGGAATATCTATCGGATTACTGTTGCAGATAGGCTGGTATTGTGGATACAAGATTTATCATCGGATTTTTTTGTGCAGTTCAGGTAGCGGACGCGGTACCTTTCATCACAAACCCTCCCTCTGTGAGAAGGGCTTATCCGGTATACCTGCTCTTTGCAAGGTTAAACATCGCCTCCCCCCGGTGAGACCACGCCTCTGCATAGGCGTTATCTACGGAAAGCGCCTGTTCATAGGCAAGAATCGCCTCCTCGTACTGTTCATGCTCATCGAGTGCTACCCCTTTTACAAACCAGACATAGGCATACTCAGGATTTTTTCGTAAGATCAGTACATACCTGGGGTCATAGATAATTGATGTCTCGAACCCGGTCAGTGCATCTTCGTACATGCGGAGATCGTAATAGATTCGTCCCATGTTGTAATAGACCTCGGCATATTCCGGGTACAGGTTCAGTGCCTCGTAAAAGGCTGCAATTGCCTTATCATACTCATACTGGTTGTACAGTGCAAGTCCCTTGTCGTTCCAGACCTTTGCAGAGATCTGGTTTAATTTTGAGGTCAGTCCCAGTTCCTCAATCGCCTGGTCGTAATCCTCAATGGTATAAAAGGTCAGAACCTTGTTCTTAAAAACATCAGTTAATGCCGGATTTAACCCGAGTCCCTGGTCAAATGCGAGGATTGCCTCTTCATGAAGACCGATACTGTCAAGGGTAAATCCTTTGTTATACCATGCATTCGCATCGGAAGGGTTTATTCCGATTGCAGTATTAAACGCAAGAAGTGCCTCTTCATACCTTTCCAGCTGGTACAGAGATCTTCCCTTGTGGTACCATGCCTCGTCAAATTCAGGGTTTAGGGTGATGGCAGTATTAAACGCAAGAAGCGCCTCTTCGTACCGTCCCAGTTCGTACAGGTAAAGCCCACGGATGCACCAGGGCTTTGCATACTCAGCATTTACCCGGAGAGCAAGGTCAAAAGAACTGAATTCATCAGGTATCTCTGTAATGTCTGATGCAGTACCCGCATTTGCAGATGCAGGTGACGGTTCAGCAGATACACCATACATGGCAGTGCACAAAAGACAGATCAGTATAAGCAGGGTATAATTGGTTCGTTCCTCCATAAGGAGTGTTGCTCTGACGTATCATATAGATACCTGATAGAGATCCTGGATAATTCAGATTATGTATCTCATATATTCCGGGTTTTCTCCTTACCGCACAACCGGATAATTAACTTTTGTGACAAGGAAAGAGAGACCCGGAACAGGATGAGAAACTGAAATATGGCGCATTCCTCGATAATTGCAGGGATTTCGGTCAAAAAACCGGTTCAGATACCGGTTCTGACGTTCATTCCCCGGCATGTATCATGCAGGAACAGGTGTTATTAGGTACGAAAACAGAGAAGAGATCACAGGATTTTTGCACCGACAGGGTATGATGGCCAGGGTCTGACGTTTCACCCCCTGACTCTCTCTCGTAGAGGTATCTGATAATGAGAATGCATAATCGTGTAAAATATTACCGACCACTAAAAATTTCATAACATGACTTCAGGTTGAGGTACCTCTCAAACCGGAGGAATAATCACGGGTTCTTATCAGGAAGATGTACTGTGGTTATTAAGACGGGTAGAAGAAAGGGACAGGATAAGATCAAGGTTCTCTGATATTATGATGCATAAAAAGGAAGAAAATAGTAAAGAACGTGAAGAACACTACCGCCGGATAGTTGAGACCATCCCGCAGAAGATCTTTACCAAGGATACAAATTCAGTATACCTCTCCTGTAATACCCTTTATGCATCCGATCTCGGTATTAATCCTGAAGAGATAGTTGGAAAGACAGATTATGAATTCTTCCCAAAGTCTCTGGCTGATAGATACCGGGCTGACGACCGAATGGTTATGATATCAGGTAAAAGTCATGTAATCATCGAAGAATACGTAACAAAAAGAAAGAATTACTGGGTTAATACACAAAAGACACCAATTCTCGATGAATCTGGTTCCTGTATCGGGGTTCTTGGTATCTTCTGTGATATAACCAGACAGAGAGAGGCGGAAATTGCCTTACAGGAGAGCGAGGAACGGTACCGCCTGGTCGTTGAGAACAGTCATGATGCAATCGTTATCTGTAATCAGGACCGGTTCTTATTCGCCAACAGACAAGCGGGCGGGATCTCAGGATGGAGTTTGGACGAACTGTTGCAGATTAGACCCCTGACTCTTGTCCATCCCTGTGATCATGAACGGGTACGATCCCTGGGCCAAAAAGCGTTACTGGGAGAACCAGTTCCCGATACCGTTACGATCTCTTTTCTCACGAAGAACGGTGATGCCAGGTACGCAGAGATAACCCTTGACCGGATCATCTACGCCGGGCATCCCGTCATCCTCTCAATGGTAAAAGACATTACAGAAAAAAAGAAAGCAGAAGAAGCCCTTCTGACAAGTGAGAAGAAGTATCGTCTGTTGTATGACAACCTCCGGGATGGCTATGCCAGCGTGGATATGACCGGAATGATCACGGAATGTAATGATTCTTTCTGTCAGATGCTCGGGTATGAGCCGGATGAGATGCTATCTCTCACCTATACTGATATCACTCCTGAAGACTGGCATGCTGTCGAAGCAGATATTATTGAGAAACAGGTTTTCGCAGATGGATTTTCAGGTCTCTATGAAAAGGAGTATTACCGGAAAGACGGCAGTATCGTACCGGTTGAGCTCAGGACCAGTCTCGTGTATGACGATTGGGGAAACCCGGCTGGGATGTGGGCTATCATCAGGGACATTTCCGGGCGCAAAGAAACGGAGAACAAACTCTTACGGAGTGAGAAACGGTTCCGGGAACTGTTCCAGGTGATATCAAGCGGCGTTATTGTGTTACAAACATCAAAAGAGGGGACTGATTTTACTATCAGAAATATCAATCCGGCAGGCCTGGCCATTCTTGTTCTTGTCCGTGATGAGATCATCGGAAAAAGTCTCTTTCGTATCTTTCCGGATCTACGGGACACGGAATTTCACACGGTTTTAACACGTGTACGCAAAACCCGGATGCCCGAGCCGGTTGCACTGGTATACACACACTCCTCCGAACCGGTCAGAACTGAGAACTTCATCTATCCTCTCTCTTCAGATGAGATAATAGTGGTTTTTGATGATGTTACTGCCGAAAAGGCAGCGCAGGAAGCCCTCATCGCAGCAAACACGTATAACCGGGGTCTGTTCGAGGCAAACCTGGATCCTCTCGTTATTATCTGTCCTGATGGTTTTATTCATGATGTAAACAAGGCATTCACGAGCATTACCGGCTGTACCCGTGACGAGCTCATCGGAACGGATTTCTCAGGGTATTTCGCTGAACCGGACCTGGCACGGGCAGGATATGAAAAGGTATTCCTTAATGGTGTTATTACCGATTATGAGCTTTTCATTCTCCATAAGGATGGTCATTGTACCCCGGTTCTCTACAATGCTACGATTATCCGGGACGAGTCGGGTGCAGTCACAGACATCCTTGCAGTGGTCCGGGATATCACTGAACGCAGGCGGTACGAAGAACTTCTGATACGGTTTAATGACGAACTGGAGCAGGGAATTCAGAAAAAAACAGTTGAACTTGCCATGACGAACCGTGCTCTTGAGGTAGAGAATACCCAGCGTATCCTTGCCGAGAGTACCATCAGAAAGACCCTCTCACTCCTGAATGCAGCAATTGAATCAACCGCTGATGGTATACTGGTTGTCGACCGGAAAGGAAACGTCACTACCTGTAATCGGAAATTTGCTGACATGTGGCATATCGAAGCCGGGATTATCGACACGGCAGATCATCACCTGATAATAACCTACCTGGCAGATCAGCTCAAAGATCCCGATGCGTACCTGAAAAGCGTCTCAGATCTGAATGAAAATCCTGGACGTGAACGCTATGACATGCTTGAACTAAAGGATGGACGACTTTTTGAGCGTTATTCAATCCCGCAAAAGATTGGTGAAACGGTTATCGGACGGGTATGGAGTTATCGGGATGTCACCCGGCACAAACATGCCAGGGATCAGATTATCGCCTCATTACATGAGAAAGAGGTGCTGCTGAGAGAAATTCATCATCGCGTTAAGAATAACCTTCAGCTGATCTCGAGTCTTCTTGACATGACCCGGATGAGAACTGCAGATGCGGGTACCGGTTCTATCCTGACTGATGTAATGATGAAGATAAAAACGATGTCGCAGATTCATACCCGGCTTTACGAGAGTGCACAGTTTGACCGGATAGATATGAAGAAACAGGCAGAAGACCAGATATCCGCGATATCGATGATATACGGGAGAAAAGATTGCCAAGTCCTCTGTTCTCTCGAATCAGATGAATTCTATCTCCCTGTGGACCAGGCTATTCCCTGTGCCCTTATCCTCAACGAGATCCTTTCAAATGCGTATAAGCATGCCTTTTTAGAAAGAAACCATGGAACCATTACCATCGTGCTTCGCGAGAAAGAGGGTACGGTGTTTATTACCGTTTCCGATGATGGAAATGGTATCAGTGATGACTTTGATATTACTGCGGCAAGCAGTCTCGGCTTAAAACTGGTCAGAAATCTCATAGAGCAGCAGTTACAAGGGACACTCGTAATGAGACGAAAAGAAGGTACCGAAGTTTTCATCTCCTTCCCGGTAAAAAAAGAAGTGTGGCAGGATGAATGATCCGATAGCAACGATCCTGGTTGTTGATGATGAGGCCATCATTACCATGCAGCTTGAGGAACGACTGAGTACGCTTGGGTATGCAGTTGTCGGGATGGCAGCATCCGGTGAAGACGCAGTCAGGAAGGCACAACAATTACACCCTGATATCGTCCTTATGGATATCGTGATGCCGGGAAAGATGAACGGGATAGAGGCTGCAGAAATAATTATCACTGATCTGCAGATCCCTGTCATTTTTGTTACATCCTATGCAGATGATCTCATCATCACAAAGGCAAAACAGGTACAACCATACGGTTATATCGTAAAGCCCTTTAATGAACTCGAGATCAAAGCAGCGATCGAGATTGCCCTGTTCCGAAAAAAAATAAAAGATTCAGGAAAAACGGGGAGAACAACAAATCACTTTGGTCACCAGTTGCAGGATGGAACCGGGAATGAAGGCTCATCAACCGGTTCTGATGATTTTTCCGGTTTAAAAACGATTCTTATCAGTGATATCTGTTCTGATCTTATCCTTCTCATTTATTCAGATGAGTCGGTCAAAGAGATGGTCTTTACCTTTGCCATTCAGGAAGCTCTGCAAAAGGGTATACAAACCCTCTTTGTATATGCACATTCACGGATCCTTCCCCGGTTCTTCCCGGAGAGGAGAGATAAAAAACTCATCTCTTTACGGATAAAAGATGAGTCATTACCTGCCTCTATTCCGTTCCTGGAACAATACTTACCTGCCGGTAAAGAAACATCATCTCCCCTTCCCGTGCAGGTGCTTCTGGATATTCCTGCACATGCCAGTGAGCAGGATTGTATCACGGTTACCGAATACATCTGCTCATATCGTACGAAAACACCTTCTGTATCTGGTATTATTGCATTGCAGGTCACCGCACATGAAAACCATCTGGTGCAGGAATTAGCAGACAAAATCCCCCGGGTCATCGTCTCAGTCGGAGCAGATACTGCTCTTTCCTTTGCACATCATTCATTCTCATCCCGTTCTGTTTTTGTCGTTCCTCAGGAGACTATTGATGAGGTGGTTAAGAAATCTCTCGAACCCGTTGTTCTCTCGCTCCTGACCCGTCCCCTTTCAGGATATGATATCGTGCATGAAATTCACAACCGGTACCGGGTGCTTGTTCCACAGGCACGAATCTACACCCTTTTATACCAGCTTGAACAGGATGGATACCTGACTATGAAGATGAGCGGGAAATCAAAACGATACTCGCCAACCGAGGAAGGGCAGAATTATATCAGGAAGAAGCTGGATGAATTCCGGTTTATCTTCCAGCATGTCCTGGATGGTGCCCCGGGTATGAGCGCAGAAGAGAAGAAGGATCTCTCATAGATCCTTCTTCCTGCAATCTCTTTATCTGCTCACACGGACGTTATTTCTCGTTGCGGTTTCGAACCACTCCCGCCGGTATGGGTCTTTCAAAAAACCCGTACTCTGGTTATATTTCAAAAAGTGAAACATAATCTGACAATATCATAAACCTCTTTTTATCTTCAAAACGAAGTTTGTTCTAAACGAGTCAGGCTCGCATCCTGAGAGAGAAAAACCATGAGCAAAGAGAGGATAGTGTCTCTTTCCATGATGAGATCTGTGTGATATCCGGATGCATGACAGACCGGTATCTTCTAAAAAGACACATATCCAATCCCGGGAAAACAACAACATCGTATCATGCAGGAATACCTCACACCAGAGAGTTTTTATGAAACCACAAAACTCAAAAGCAGGTCCCGGGGATGAGTTCATCGAACTGGAAACATCCTTGTGGGACAATGATTCGAAATACCATATCACTGCTCTGATACCTGAAGTCAGTGAAGAGAAGATACGAATTGATCTTGAATACAACCATCTCATTATCTCTGCTACAAATTCTCTCAGAAATTATAAGAGCGAGATACTACTGCCTGATGCGGCTACGTTTGCTGATAAGAGATTTGAGAATGGCACCTTACTGATAACCCTCAATAAAGTAAAGCATACCGGTTAACCGGGGTACTCTTTTCAGATGACCCGGGTCCATCCTTATGTTTCAAAATTTGTCTCAATATGTGATCATACAAGACACATCTAATAGATTCCAATACGAATCTCTCCCTATATGAGGTGAGATCTTCATCCGTACCCCTGTTGATTCGCGATCATAACCCTGTTATTCTGTTTCCCCGGTAGCCATGCCGGAACAGAAAGATTTCCGGGTCATAAAAAAGAGAGGGGAACACAACAGGGATACGGGAGATCTTTTCCTTCCGGTAGGTTTTCAAGGGTGCCGGTTCGAGATCATGCCCGTGCATACAAGTGTTATATCCCTCTTTATCAGAGGTCTGTAACGTATCCGGATCTGATAACACGGGTTCCCACAATTCCGGGTCTGAAATTCCGGGATTTAAGACGCAGACCCGGATAGATTACCAAATGACAGAGGAATAATACATGCCAGATGTCTGCATTGGATTTGAGGTTCACCAGCCATATCGGTTAAACCAGTACTTTTCAAAGGAAGCAGGTGTAAAACAGAAAGATTTAGAGAGTCTGTACCTTGATAGCAAAAACCACGAGATTCTCTCCCGGGTTTGTGAACAGTGCTACCGGCCGGCATCGGAGATGCTGCTTACTCTTCTGGATCAAGGATTTCGGTGTGCACTCTCATTATCCGGCACCCTGATTGAACAACTCGAAAAGTGGGAAAAGGATCAGGTATCTCTCTTCCAGGAGATTGCACGCCATTCAAATGCTGAACTGCTGGCACAGACGTATTATCACAGCATTGCAGGATTATTCGCTGATAAATCAGAGTTTATCAGGCAGGTTATCATGCACCGGGACATGGTTCATGATATCTTCGGTGTCACTCCGGTAATCGTTGAGAATACCGGTCTTATGTTTGATAATGAGATAGCTGCTGCTGCACAGCAGATGGGTTTTTCCGGGATATGGGCTGAAGGTGCAGCCCATGTTCTGGAATGGAGATGTCCCAATCATCTGTACCGCTGCAATGGTATTCCGGTTTTTCTCAGAAACACCTGCCTTTCTGATGATATTGCATTCCGATTCGGCAATCCGGCCTGGGATAAGTATCCCCTTACCGCAGATACCTATGCAGCATGGCTCAGAGAATCACCCGGGGAGCTGATAACGCTCTTCTTTAACCTCGAGTCGTTTGGCGAACATCATAAAGAAGAAACCGGCATTTTTGATTTCATGCAGCATCTGCCCCGGGAAATGGCAGCACGGGATGTCACCGCTCTCCTCCCCTCCCGTGCACTTAAGAATCATGATCCTGCAGGAACCATTGACGTTACCGGCACTATCTCGTGGGCAGATGTTGAGAAGGATGTGTCGGCATGGATTGGGAATGAGCGGCAGTATACCGCATATTCTGCCATCCAGAAGGCAGAGACCTATGCGATCCATCCATCCATCTGGAGGTATCTCCAGATCAGTGATCATTTCTCTTCGATGGCATCAGGGTTTCCAAACGGCAAAGATGGTTTGAGCCGTCAGAGCAATCCCGGCCCGGAAGAGGTATTCAGGACCTATATGCAGATATTAGCAGACTATGAGAAACGCAGTATCAGACTTATCAAAAACCAGAAATCAGCAAAGGCTCTTCGGACCGTCTCCCCTGATGAAGCATTCCATTTCCGGTGTCCGACCGGGTACTGTGGATACACAGCCTACAACCTGGACCAGTTCTATGATCTCCTGCAGGTTGTACCGAATGATTCAATCATGTACCACTTACAACGCGGAGACTTTTCAGCCTGGATCGCTGAAGAGCTTCAGGATTTAAAGCTTGCAGAACAGATAGCGGCCGGTTCGTGCCGTCAGGACATTATCACCATTGTAGGAGAGAGAAAGGAGGTATTATGGAATCCCTTAAGATAGCATTTTTCTGCTGGGAATCACTCTATGCAGAACGGGTAGGCGGACTTGCAAGTGCAGCCACAAACCTTGCAGAGAACATCGCAAAGAGACATGAAGTCCATTTCTTTACCCGCGGGTTTATCCCTGACCAGACCATCAATAACGTATCATACCACTACTGCCAGCCTCATGGTAACTCGACGGTGGAGTACTGTGATGATATGTCCTATGCGATGAAAGAACAGTTCCACCGGTACGATGCAGAAGGAGCGTTTGATTTTCTTCATTTCCATGACTGGCATGTCATCCAGGCACTCCATCATCTGCAGGACAGAAACACTATTCTCACCTATCACTCAACCGAGTTTGGAAGGAACGGCAACCAGCACGGTGACTGGCAGGAGTACCGGGATGTATCAGGCAGGGAATGGTATGGCGGATTCATTGCAAAGCGGGTGACGACAGTCTCTGCCACCTTAAAAAACGAGATTATGCATCTCTACAATGTTCCTGACTGGAAATGTGATGTCGTTGCCAACGGGGTTGTTCCCCGCCAGTACCGTGCCAACATCGATCCCGGGGAAGTAAAGAAATCCTATGGGATCCATCCCTATGCCCCGCTCATCCTCTTTGTCGGGAGACTTGCGTACCAGAAAGGTCCTGATCTTTTTATTGACGCAGTCAGGAATGTCTGCCGGGAGCACTGGGACGCCCGGGTGATCGTTGCCGGGGACGGGGGAATGCGGCATTATCTCGAGGAGAAGGCGTACGGCCTCCCGATAAACTTTATCGGGTACATCCCTGATTCAGAGTACGTCCGACTCCTGAATGCGTGTAACTTTGTCGTCATACCGAGCCGGAATGAGCCGTTCGGACTGGTTCTGCTTGAAGCATGGAGTGCAGAAAAAGCAGTTGTGGCATCAGATGTCGGTGGTCTGTCTGAGAATATTGATCCCTTCATCAATGGGATAAAGGTAGAACCTGATATCCAGTCCCTTGCCTGGGGTATGAAGAACCTTATCAATGAACCAGATGCTGCTGACGTTTTAGGAAGAAGAGGCAGGACAAAGGTAGACCGCATGTTCCAGTGGGAACCAATCGCACGAAACATGGTAGATACCTACTCACGGATTGTCGCCTGATTGTAACACGGTTTATCTTCTCTTTTTTGGATGAGTGGCAGGCAGTCTGCTCTGTATTCAATGCATCTGTTCTTCCTGCAGGCAATCCGGTTCCCTTTTTCCCCATCATAATACATATATAGGACATACCGCCTTCATTTTTTAATCAGGTCTGAAAGTATGAACGAAACGTCTGGATCAAAAGCCATGTCCTCTCACGATCTCCTTATCGTGTTAGTTGTTGCCCTCGGTTCTTTTATGGCCGGCCTTGATGCAACCATCGTAAACATTGCCCTTCCCACGATTGCAAAGGTCTTTTTCGTCTCAACCGTTGCGGTCTCGTGGGTATTAAACGCGTATCTCATTGTTCTTGTCAGTCTCCTCCTTGCAGCATCGCGTCTGGGGGACATGAAGGGGTACCGGGCGATATTTCTTGGCGGATTTGCTCTCTTTACCGTAGGTTCTGCACTCTGTGGGTTTTCTCCCACTCTTGACAGCCTGATTGTATCCCGGGTTATTCAGGCAGTTGGGGGTGCAAGTATCGCAGCTCTTGGAGCAGTCATGGTTACTGCGTACCTCCCTGCATCCCAGCGTGGTTCGGCGCTTGGAATTATCGCCATGTTTACCATGCTTGGAGCTGCACTGGGACCGGTTTTCGGAGGGTTTCTCACGAGTGTCCTCAGCTGGCAGTACATCTTTTTTGTCAACCTTCCTGTCGGTATCTGTGCGGTCCTGCTTGGAATAAGGGTGATACCCCGGCGTGACCCGGTAGCCCCCTCGGCACGGCTGGACCTGCCCGGAGTTTTCCTGGTAGCAGTCGCATTAGCCACCCTCATCTTTGGTCTGACAACCGTCCAGAGTGTTAATGCAGGTATCGGAATGGGAGTACTTATGGTATCGGTGATCTTCTGGTTCCTCTTTTATCTGCAGGAACGAAGATCAAAAACGCCCCTTATCGTGTGGGATCTCTTCAGGAACCGGGCATATACCATCTCGAACCTGAATGTAATGCTTATTCAGATGGCAATGGCAGGAGTCATGGTTATCATGCCGTTTTATCTTGAGCTGGTACAGCACATTCCGACTGATAATGCCGGGATGATTCTTTTAGCCCTCCCGGTGGGTATGATCGTGACAGCACCGATTGCCGGAAAGATATCTGATGTTATCGGCACGAAAAAGCCTATTATAACCGGTTTTATCATCTGTTCTTTTGCCCTTGCCCTCCTCTCAACGCTCTCTGCTCACTCAAGCATCGGTCATGTCGGCATCTACCTCTTCCTGCTGGGAGCCGGTACCGGTATTGCATTCTCTCCGCTCAACAGTGCGGTCATGGGTGAATCCCCGCAATCTGAGCGTGGCATGTCTTCAGGACTTATCAAGATGATGACCAATCTCGGGTCATCGCTCGGTGTCGCCTTTGTGATGCTTGTTGCAACCGCTGCAGCAGGGCCGAAACTTGCCATGATCTCTGCCCATACCCTCCCGTCAGTAGATCTGGCCGGGGCATTTGATGCAGCGTTCCTGTTCTGTATGGTGCTTGAGATTATCGGGATTGTGCTCATGGTTGCTGTAAAAGACAAAGGACCGGTCGGCAGCGGGGATAGTGAAGTCGTGATAGGATTTTAAAAAAACTTTTGTATTTGTAAAAAGACCCGGACGGTAATCTTGTGGCAATCCGGATCACGGATGCTGGGATGCCGTGTATTGTTTATTCCCGGCAAATGCATACGTTACCTCCCCGTATGCCCGATCAATGAGCCGCCGGTAATAAGCGGCATCAATCGTGGTCAAATCCCAGGATGGATCGATCTCGTGGTGTTTCTCGTCCCTGACCAGGTAGGAAGCATTCATCCCGGGTCTGATAGTGATTCCGTCCTGCCGGTACCGGTCAAGAACTGCCTGTGCAATGCATCGTTTCGCGTACCGTTCCCGTCCGATACGCCGCGTTATTACCAGGTCTGAAAGATCGGCATCTAAAATATCATCAAAATACCGCCGGTACAGATCATCGATCCCGGGTTTTACTGATGAAATGTCGTCAATACCGGGAACGGTTGCGAGGCAGTCCAGCATCTCCTGCTGCATCCGCCTGACATAGGATGGCATATCTGTTCTCCTCGCAGCAATACCCCGCATTTTTATCTCCCCTGAGGTCAGCCGGCCATAATAGGAACCATAGGATCCACTCCCGTCAGCCTGCGGGAGAATAACGACCCAGTCATAGAGCTCAGACTCGGTATGAAACCCGGTTATTGTCTCAAGGGCAGCCTGTAACCGTGTATCATCCATACCGGTCACAAAGAGGCAGTCAATGATGGCATGGATCACCTTCCCTTTGTTTTCTTCAACCGTCGCAATACAATTTTTTAAAATAGCAGTCGCGTTCCTGGTTATCTGTTCATGCACTTCTATACGTCCAAATCGTGCATTTTTATAGCCGGTGTATCCGAAACAGGTGACCAGCATCCATTTCAGGATACCATCCATCCCGCTGTACCGGGGATCCTGTTTTTTTCTCTGTTTCGTCTCCTGTCTGAGATCAAGAAGAGGCTGTAATACTGCAGGAAGGAACCCTTCCTGCTCCGGATCCGCAAGGGTCTCGGGCGAAAGATTATACGTAACGATGATTGAGGGATAAAAAGAGGTAAAATCGATCTGGGTTACATCGGCATATATCCCTGGTACCGGCTTGTGCATGTATCCCCCACGGTACAAAAGACGCATGTCAGGCAGACTCCGATATGCTTCGGCATCTGATTTCCGGAATGGTACGGCAATTCCACGCAGAAGTGCTTCGTACACCTCGTATCCTGACACCAGTGTTCCCGGTGTCAGCCGGGACGTAAGGTTTGGGGAGAGACCGGTAAGGCGTGATGCAAGAAAGATTCCTCTGAGATCCCCGTGCCGGTACATGAAACTCTGCCTGGTATCGATGATTATCCTGCCTTCCGGTATCCGGGCACCGGTCCGGTGTTCCATCCTGCCATAGCTGAAGTACGACCTCGACTGCAGGGACGGGAAGTGTCCTGTCCGGCTGAGCGTGTTTGGGATCCCCGACGTTTTTGTCAGGCGGCAGAAGAGATCTGACCAGGCATCGTACCCGGGAAAGAGGATAATATCAGGATCCATGTACCCGATACTATCCATCATCTCATCCAGAACCTGCCTGACCGGCCCGTCACACCGGGTGGTTTTTCCGTGCCATCTGAGCAGAACCTTCCCTGGTTCCTCTGTCCGGTACGGATCTCCGGTGCAGGTTACTTCCATGGCCTCTAAGGGAACCTTTAGTTCCGCTCCAACGCGTCTCTCCCCCTTCCGCCCTCCCGGAACAACGCAGGCAGTTGCACAAAACCGCTGTTCCGTTCGTACATCAACATTATAGAGTCGTGCCTGGTGCCGGGTCTGCATCTCGATCTTTTCAGCCACGTCCCGGTCTGCATAAATCCGGTATCCTGTCTCTTCTCCGTAGATCGTTCGTATCGTGCAGGGCGTAACCTCGTAACTGCTCTCAAGCCCTTCTATCAACTGGTAATGCTGGTGTTCATCCGGAAAGGAAGCCAGAAATGAGGTTGGTACCGCATGTGATTCCCGTGTCAGTCTCCCGTTCTCTGTGGTCCAGAGAAAAACCCCGTCACGACTCCGGGAGATATCTAATACAAAGGGCTTTTGTTTTACCATAATCCCTCCAGCGTCTTCTGCCGGGCTTCTCTTTTTTTTACTGGTTTTACCCGCGGGATTATCTCTCCCTGGTATACGCCAACCCGGTGGGCATACGGCTCAAAGAGATTCAGGGGCCTGTCCGGCTGTGATGCAAAAAGGAGAACGGTTCCGGTTGTGGCAGCATATTCCCGGCATTTCTGTCCGATGATACAAGGCAGGTCTGTTATGTCATCGTACAGTGTCGGATCATGCTCAAACAGCAGCAGGGAGTGGTGTGCCTCATCAAGGATCGTCAGTACCTGGTAGGCGGTCAGTGCTCTTCTTACCTCAAAGGAGGCAGCATACTCCTGGAACCGGGTGAGGAGCACGGGATAATTACCGCATACGTACAATGTCCGGCCCCGCTGTCTGCGCAGGATCCCGGAGAGCGCCCTGTGCAGGTGGTCTCCCGAAGCGATAAAAAGTGAAAAGGTCCCCTCTGAGAGGGTGAAGCCGGGGGTGATGGACACTGACATAGCATACCATGATCCCGGCAGCAGGTATGTAAGGGTACGGTAAACAGGGTGAAAGTAATGGGAAGATGTATCATATCTGAATATTTTACGAAATTTCGGGGATCAGGCAACCGTTTAAATCCCATTTACTTTCAGGACAAATTGCCGGGATGCAGGAAATAGAGATATGGGCCTCGATATCAGGACTGATGCGCTCATTTGCAATATGTCTCACGGTTTCAATCGATTAGATCCGGTTTCCTCATTTCTTCACTTCTCTGGTATGGGATTCGGTGCTGATACTTCCCGGGGTTCCGTCGTTATTATGGTGTCTGACTGTCAACAATATTTCATGAAGAATATTGAGATGGTTGTTGAAGGGAAAACCCTGACCATAAAAGTAGATCTTTCAAAGGAGTTCGGAGAGTCAAAATCCGGAAAATCATTTACAATTGCTACAACAGAAGGAAATATCTCGATTCCTGATAATGAAGATATAAAGATTGGTCTAAATATCTACCGAAAAAAGCAGGCCTGATTGCAGGATAAGGACTCTGGTATCCCTCTCTTTTTCCCGGATTACCTGCTCCCTGAGCGTTGTATCGTATCGGTTTTTGAATGTACTGCCAGGATCAGTCTTTGGGAACGCCTGAAATTCCTGCAATGCTTCTGCCTGACAGCTGGTACAGTATGCCATAACGTGACGCGTATAAGGGTGTACGCGGTGCGAAATCAGAAAGACTTAATAAACCGTTATCGTATAAAGAACGGGAATAATACTGCCAGTACGAGGGATACACTGATATCTTTGGGTTTTTCGGTACATTAAAAAACCGTAGAAAACGTTTTTTTGGGTGATAAATTCACACAGAGAAGAACGGTATCAGAATAATTCCTTGTATCCTATGTCCAGAATATCACGAATAACCGGATAGAAACGATGATTTTGTCTTCAGATATTACTTCGTTTACAGATCACCTCTCAGATATCATTCTTTTTCTGGACAGGAATGGAATCATTCTCTACGCGAATCATTCCAGTTCGAGGATTCTCGGATTTTTGTCAGAAGAACTCGTTGGCCGGGATCTTCTCTCTCTCCTTGATCCGGTAAACAGGGAATGGCTCATCTCTGCGTGCAGTACTTTACCCGGGTCTGCAAAAACCTGGTACCAGGCCGGTACCGGGATACAGACCCGGGATGGCAGGTATCTCTCCTGTGACATAAACTACCAGGTACAGGATCTGCCGGATGGGTATGCCGTCCTTGTGATCGCCTGTAAGCAGGAAACATCTGCCATACCCGGTATTGAGACAGACCCTTCCCGGGACCTGCTGACTATAGTGCTGGACTCCATGCTTGATGGTGTTGTTATTGTAGCTGACACCGGTGCAGTACTGTATGCAAACGCCGCTGCCCTGATGGTCGGGGGTCTTTCTCCGGGGACAGAATGCTGTGATCTCAATATCTTCTCCTTCCTTGATGATGAGTCCCAGAGAAAGGCTAAAGAAGACCTCATCCGGGTTATTCATGGTGACAGTCTGAGTGTTGCCGAGTACCGGTTCAGAAACAAAAATGCTCCCCTGGAATGGATTGAAGCTATCGGAACACAGATACAGGTTCAGGGTAAACCTGCAGATCTTGTCTCTTTTCGTGATATTACCGCGAAAAAACGTGCTGAAGAAGAACTGGAACTGATGAGGGAACGGTATGCAACGATTGTCAGGGAAGCTCCTGAACCCATCATCGTGCATTCGCAGGGAATCGTAACTTTTGTCAATGATGCCGGTCTTCGGGCATCCGGCTATGAACGTGAGGAGATTGTTGGTAATCATGTCTGTATGTATCTCACCGGGCCTTCCCAAAAAGTAGCTATGGGGGCGATGCAATCCAGAGAATCCGGGAATCCTATTCATGAGTACGAGGTTGATTTCATAACCAAGTCTGGTTCAATTCTTCATCTTCTGGTTAAAAATACCGTTATTTTGTATGATAAAGAACCGCATGTGCTCCTTTTTATCACCGATATCACCAAGCGAAAACATCTGGAGGAGGCGTTACAGCAGGCGAACCGGAAAATTCATCTGTTAAACCGGATTACCCGGCATGATATCTCAAATAAAGTCTCTTCTCTGGAGGCATACTGTCTGATGATGCAGGAAGAACCTCTCTCACCCCGGGCCATCACCACTATCAGATCCATGGAACAGACCATCGATATGATAAAAAACCAGATTCAGTTCTTCCGGACGTATCAGAACCTGGGAGTACATGGCCCTGAGTGGATCGATCTGAGAACGGTCCTGCAGGACTGTATCAACACCGTTATGGGGCTTTCCTGTACGCCGGTATGTGAGATCCCCCCGGTTCAAATCTATGCAGATCCACTGGTTGAACGGGTATTTTTTAATCTTCTTGATAATGTGGTCAGGCATGGAGAAACAGTCAGTACTATTACGTGTGTCTGGCAGGAGAAGGAGGATTGTGGTGTGATAACGTTTTGTGACGATGGAACCGGTGTGGATGAAGAAGAGAAAGAGAAGATATTTCTTGAAGGATACGGCAAAAATTCAGGACTGGGCCTCTTCCTGACCCGGGAGATTCTCGCGATTACCGGCATTACTATCAAAGAGACGGGAAAACCCGGGTCAGGAGCACGGTTTGAGATCACCGTCCCTGTTGGTATGTACCGCTATGTCTGATAAAGACTGTCTGAACCCTTGGATTACTATCCGGAAAAAAACAGGATTGTCTGGATACCTGATGATACATCTCGAAAGGGAAGAGATATGATGAATTCCGTAGGTTCGCCGGGGAGAAGAGATATCATGATGAAATCATCATTCACAGTACCGGATAGGGTCCTGGTGCGATGATAGGTAAAGGGGAATATCTAAACCGGCTCACGGCAGCAACCAGCCAGATGAGATCCGAGGTTATCGGTACTGACCTGTCTGGAAGCAGTCCCCCTTCGGTCTTTGTCGGGAGGGCAAATTATCCAAAGGTCTTTGCAGGGCCGATGATAGCACCGGTTCATGGTGATACATCTGTTATGGACCGGCCGGAATCGTGGATATCCGGTGCTCTCACCCAGGAAGAGATCATCAGGTACCGGCTCGGTCTGGTGCGGGGGATACACCCGGTTCATGTGCATACGACCGGAACCCGGTTTGTTGAGCAACTGCAGGAGATCGCTCTTGCTGATGCCTCTGTTGAGAGTGAGGCACAGTTTACCACAGCCCCTACCGGGATATCCTTAAGCGAAGAACATACGCCGTTTGGTCCCAGTGCTCCGCTCGAGCACCTAACCCTCGAGCCGCCCCGCTGGAACCGGGATCTGGAACGGATCTATTATGATACTGATCTGGGTGCATCCGAGGCAGTTATGATGCTGCATGAAACCGGTCTTCCCTTCTCTACGGTAGAGAAAGCGTTCTCTGTGGGTGTGATGGGAACAAAGAGGAAACGGTGTCTTGTCCCGACAAGATGGTCAATTACTGCCTGTGACAGTATCATCGCCAATAATCTGCTGACCCGGGTAAAAAAATGCCCGGTACTTGATACCTGGCGGGTTCATGAGTACAGCAGCCTGCATAACCGGTATGCAGTTATTCTCATGCCTACCGGCTGGCAGTACGAATGGACCGAGGCCTTTGTTCGTGTCCTTGGAAATGAAGAACTTGTCTTTTCTGATTACGAAGGTCATATGTCGAAATCAACGTACTCTTCCGTAGGTGGCTGTTATTACTCCTGTAAAATGGCAGTTCTTGAGGCACTGGCCCGGGAGCAGCGTCAGGCAGGTGTTATTGTTCTGAGAGAGGCAACATCAGGGTATATCCCGATGGGGGTATTTAACGTGCGGGAGAATGTACGGCAGGCAATGCGTGAACCGGGTCTTTTATGTGAAAGCATCTCTGAACTGGTAACTCACCTCTCTGAAACCTTTACTCTTCCCATGATGAAATTTATCAGGGAAGGAACCATCCTGCCTGATATGTTGCGTGAACGGCAAACAACACTCTCTGAATTTTCCCGAACCCTCTCCCGGCCGGGATCTGGTGATCTGCAGGAGAGGTAATTTTTTCTGATACTGCATCCCCTGACAGCACTTGATGTGCGGGCACATCTTACGGATCTGCTTTTTTCATGAGATACGAGGCTTTTCTGTGTATTGGAATAAATTATGTGCTCTGTCAGGTTTTCAGTCGGGTTTAAACCGCAGGCTGCGATACGAATGCGATTGTCATGGGTAAGGGCGTTTTTTGGTTATGCCTTTTCCTACGGGTAATTATAGGTACAGATTCAATATGGTTGTATGGAAAGAGAGCGGTTTACCCGTGGTATGCATGCCCTGCGCACGATACAGAAAGAAGCAGGAGATGAGGTGTACAGGCGGTTATCTGAGATATCTCCTGATTTTGCTGATATGCTGGTAACATATCCTTTTGGTGATATTTACACCCGAAGCGGGCTTGATCTCCGATCCCGTGAGATAGCAACCATATCTGCTCTTACCGTGCTTGGATATGCCACTCCCCAGTTATCGGCACATATCAGGGCCGGTCTGAATGCGGGGTTGTCACAGGACGAGATCATCGAGATTATTATCCAGATGTCGGTGTATGCAGGGTTTCCTGCTGCAATAAATGCCATGTATGCGGCAAAAACAGTGTTTGATAAAGATGAAACCGAACCGGTACCACAACAGGGATCACCCGATCCAATGCCATGAATATCCTTGTTATCCTTGCACATCCGGATCCGGCGAGTTTTAATTATGCGATTGCAGAAAGGATCTGTGATCAGCTTGAAACCGATCAGCACACGGTGCTGTTTCATGACCTGTACCAGATGGATTTTCCCCCGGTATTGCCCTGTTCTGAGATCCCCCGCGATGCTGCCTTAGACCCGCAGATCAGCCGGTACTGCGATGATCTTGTTGCAGCAGACGGGATTGTTGTTGTTCACCCGAACTGGTGGGGAATGCCTCCTGCGATAGTAAAAGGGTATATCGATCGGGTGTTCCGGCCGAATGTTGCGTACCGGTTTATCGAGGGGGATGCAGGGGAAGGCATCCCTGTCGGTCTGCTAAAAGCACAGGCTGCGATTGTTATTAACACGGCAAATACCCCTGAGGTGCGTGAGGAGATGGTATTCGGCGATCCGCTGCATCGCATCTGGAAGGATTGTATATTCGGGTTGTGTGGAATATCTGAATTTTATCGTCTCATATTCCGGGTTGTAATCACGAGTACTCCTGCAGAGCGGATGATGTGGCTCGATGATGCCGCAACGCTTACTCACGAGGTCTTTAAACCCAAAGAATCATGATGAACCCGGTCTGCCGGGTCAGGTAGACCTGTCCTGTCCCTTTCCGGGTATTGTCTGATATCTCGGAAAAGAAGATAATACTCTGCTCCAAACGGTATATATGGGATTTGAATGCCGGCAATGCGGTATCTGTTGTCTCTCTCTCGGGCCGTATCTGACGGTTATCTCTGATTCCCATGACGGCACGTACCAGTTATACCATGAGGTTACCGGAGAGACTGATCTCGTACGGATTGATCCTGACAAATTGCATCTCCTTTCTGATACCACCCTTCAGGAAGAAGAACCGGAGGCATGTACATTTCTCAGGCGGGATCCTGCAAGCGGCCGGGTACGATGTATTGTTCATGCAACCAGACCACTTCTCTGTCAACAGTATGCCTGCTACGAGATTCTCATCACGTATCCTGACCGCGAATGGGCAGGGCGGGTGAAAGGTGGCAGGGCCCTGCTCACCGCTGATCCCGGATTACGCAATCTGTGGGATGAGATGATACAGCCTCTTGCAATTAGCAACGATACAAAGTGGAGGGATACCGTCAGAACTATCCTTTCTGCACGAGGATATCAGGTGATCTGGTAAGGATGATAATGCCGGTTTTTCTCTCCTGTTCTGGTAGGAAACAATAATGATAGTACCGGGTAAAGAGGGCAGATCAATAGAAAAGATTGCTCTTGACATCAACAGGTATCTTTCTGATGCACAACAGATCCATGCCATACCATCACGAAAAGGGATGACAAAAGATCGTCGGGACTGGTATGCAGAGTGCATGGTAACCTTTGCACTGATAAACAGGGCACTGGATCTCGGGTTTTTTATTCTTGATATCTATGGTTATACCGATCCCGATGGCCCGGTCCGGTACAAAGCGATGATAAAGAGGCTGCATGACCATGATCTGATCGATGACAAGACAAGGGAGGGGATGATCGCCCTGATCGATTACCGTAACAGGATATCCCATCATTTTCAGACGATAACATCCCGTGATGCATGGGCAGTATCAGACGTGACTGGTATTGTTAAGACCTATACCGATGCAATGCAGCAGGCATACGAGCATCGCAGCCGGTACCAGGTATCTCCTCGCGTTCTCCTCGCAGCCGGTATTATCGGCATTATTTCTGTTATTTTTATCTGGTTTATCTGGGCATAAAATACAGGTTTTCACATCGTATCGATCGAAGAATATCATAAGAGATTAATTAATCAGGCATGTATACCAATAAAGGATACAGAAGAGAATGGTACCGCAGGTCTGCTCCTGGTAATACATAAATAATGACTGGAATCAGGATAACTATTTCTGTGTAATCTGCACGGTATCCTGTCAGGATCGATAAAATACGGTTTATTAATGGAAGATATGTAATGGAAGAATTACTCTCGTCACCTGAATTCCAGATGAGTCTGCTGTTGTTTGTAGCCCTTGCCGGGTATCTGATAGCGTCACGAATCAACCAGTCTGCAGTTGTTGGTCTCATCCTTGTCGGGATAGTGGTTGGTCCCAGTGTGCTTCATCTCATCTCGTATACTGAATTTATCAGCAGTCTTGCCCGTCTTGGTGCAGTTGTTCTGCTCTTTGTGATAGGTCTTGAGTTTAAACTGCAGGACATCCTCGTTCCACGGAACGGAGTTATCGGACTCGTTGGTGTTATCCTGCCCTGGATTGGCGGATACGGTATATCGATACTGTTCGGGTTTTCACTTCCCGGCTCCATCTTTATCGGAACAGCTCTTACCGCAACAAGCATTGCGATAACTGCAAACGTCCTGAGAGAGTATAACCAGCTTCAAACTGATGCGGCAAAGGCAATCATCGGGGCAGCAGTAATCGATGATATCCTGAGTCTTCTCGCACTGGCATTGAGTATCGATATCATTACCGGCTCAGTCTCAGTCCTTGGGATTGTGGTTCTTGTCATAAAGGCACTCCTCTTTATCGGTATCGGAGCAGCAGTCGGCCTTCTTCTCGTAAGCAGGCTGATAGAGAATGTAGATAAAACCGCATTTGCCGGAAAATATCCTGAATTCACGTTTATTTTTGCGATGATGATGGCATTTTTTTATGCCATGGTTGCAGAGATGGTTGGTCTGTCCGCGATCGTTGGTGCTTTTATCGCCGGGGTCTCCTTTTCCGGGGTAATTCTGGAACAGAGCAAAAACCTAAAAGAAGGAGCTGAGTATCTCCAGATAATCTTTGCATCAATCTTCTTTGTATCATTAGGGATCATCGCAGATTTTCATGCGTTAACATATGAGATTGCCATTTTTGTGGTTGTTCTCACTCTTGTCGCGATGATTACCAAGATCATCGGGTGTGGTGTGCCTGCCTGGATCTGCAGGATGTCAGTTCATGACTCTCTCGTCGTCGGATTTGGGATGGCCCCCCGCGGAGAGGTTGCGATGATAGTGGCCCTTATCGGACTGGAAGCGGGAGTCATTGATCAGAGTGTGTATGTTACTCTGGTTCTTATGGCCCTGATTACCACGTTAATCACGCCAATTGTCTATCGGAACTGGTTTTTTAGAAAAAACAGTAATGAGATATCCGGGAGAGAGGAGTAAGAAAGGTCAGAAGATCTGTTGATGGATAATCCCTTTATGCAGGACAACGATCCTGCACGAATTATGACAGCGGTTTATACCAGACATTCATACTTTCAAAATTTCCGCAGATATTAGTATTTTCAAGAAGTGTTCCTCCGTACCGGTATTGGGCACCAGAGAATAGTCTGTTTACCGGTATGGGTTTGCTACGGCAGATGGTATATGCCGTTTTTAGCTTCGCCTTTTTCATGCACTGTTCCATGTAAAAGAGGAGTTGTTTTGAGATTCCCTGTCCCCGGAATTGAGGATCTATCGCTAAATCACTCATCTCAACAGATGATGAATACGAATCAGTCTCACACGATCCCGCTGCAACGATTCCTGAATCAGAGGATCCAATAAAGATCCGGGTTCCTCCATCCATTATCTTCTGGAGATACAATGGTTCGTGGATGGGAAACGGATATGTCTTAAACTCTCTCTGATACAGGGCACATATCTCCGGGATATCAGGATAATCCCCCTCCCGAATCACAATATTCTCTGATTTCCTGTTATCCGGTACGGAATTCTTTTTTTTCTGCAGGGAAAAAATATTTTTTTGAATCCGGTCACGTTCGTTCCTGTTTAATTGTTCGGGATGAAAAAAACGTGATAGAAAAAGAGCATCAGCAGTTCCCTGATAAAAATCCGGGATGACCGCTTCAGTTACCGAGTCAGGGGTCTGGAAAAATTTCTCTAAAAACCGGGGAATTTTCAGGATGATCTTTTTATAATGAAATGTATTCTGTATCGAGGCGATCTGTTTTATAACGGTGTCAGTATCTTTTGGATCGATCTTCATCAGATAAATCCTGTTATTGTAGTATCCGTGCTGAAGAAGACTGTTTCCGATCTGCAGTATCTCGTCACTCTTCATCCTCTCTCCTGGCAATCCGTTCTGAATCAGCCGGAACTATGGTAATCTCACTCTGATAATCAGACAACAGGGCTTCTATACCGTGAGCTCTCTTGATTGCATATTCATTATCTCCCGAATGCTGGAGATTACATTTTTCACATACCAGATCGCAGTTTATCTCCTGATAATGGTCAGGTTCCTGGTATGTTGAGAACATACCTTCGTAATTGCGAAGAACAATCTTATGAGAAGACCAGGATACGAGATAGTTTGGCATTATCGGGATTTTCCCGCCTCCCCCGGGGGCATCGATGACATAGGTAGGAACGGCAAGTCCTGATGTATGTCCAATCAGACTTTCAATAATTTCTATCCCTTTCCCGACCGGAGTCCGGAAATGGGCCAGACCTTCTGCAAGATCGCACTGAAAAAGATAGTATGGCCTGACCCGGTTTTTCACCAGTTCATGAACGAGTTTTCTCATGATATTTGGACAGTCATTTACTCCCGCAAGGAGAACTGACTGGTTCCCAAGGGGAATACCTGCATCTGCCAGTTTCCCCAGTGCTTCACAGGATGCTTCGGTAAATTCGTGTGGATGATTAAAATGAGTGTTCAGCCAGATCGGGTGATATTTTTTCAGAACCAAAATAAGATCGTCAGTCACACGGTAGGGTAGTACCACCGGAATCCGCGTTCCAATCCGGATAATCTCTACATGCGGTATCAGGCGTAGCCGGTGTAGGATAAAATCCAGTTGTTTATCTGAAAGCATCAGGGGATCGCCTCCCGATAAAAGGACATCACGAATTTCCGGGTGGTTTTGTATGTAATCAAATGCCTGCTCGAGATCAGTCCTGTCAGGTTTCGATGTTACTTGTCCCACTTTTCTTTTCCTTGTACAGTGGCGGCAATACATAGAACAGGTATTGCTGATAAGAAAGAGAACCCTGTCAGGATATCGGTGCGTGATGAGAGGGCATGGGCTGTCAATATCTTCGCTTAAAGGATCGTGGAGATCATAATCTTCAATGATAAGTTCTCCTGCAGACGGAACTGCCTGTTTATAGATGGGATCATGCAAGGGATCACTGGTATCAATGAGGGAGAGATAATAAGGGGTTATCGACATTGGGAAAATATCGATTGTTCTCTGTATCTCATCTCTTTCTTCCTTTGTAAAGGTAATCTCAAGCATACATTCGAGAGATGAGATATCGGTAATACTATGTTGAACCTGCCATTTCCAGTCTTTCCATCTGGATAGATCTGAAGAAGGCGATTCCGGTTGCATGGGTGTCAGTGATTGTACGGTCATTTTAGTATCCTCTATTGTGGGAACAGGTACATCTGTTATTGTTCTCTTTTTTGAAAAATTGGCCTGAAGAAGGTAGTTTCTGCAAGGGAAAGGTCAGAGCCGTGGAAATAGTTATAATGTTGCGGTCCTGCTCTCGATACCGGGATCACTATCATACAGCAGCTCATGAAAAGGACTGTCAATATGGGTGATTGGGAGATAGTCATCAAACCACCGGGCCTCTGGATTTGATTGGGAAATCATAAACTTCTGGTAATCACGGGAGTCCGCTGCCTGATGGTACCGCAAAAAAACATTGTGCTTGTTCTGTCCAACCACTTCAATCTTGCCTGTACTGTGAGATATGATGAACCGTGCCCGTTTTGCAAGACCGGAACATCGCTCAAAGGCGGATTGCATGATCTGGTATGACCGTTCCACCGGAACGGTAAACACTTCGTTTCCTACGGTGGGTCGACATTGGAAGACATAGTAGGGAGACACTCCGATAAAAGAGAGTTTCCGCAAGAGATCAGCCATTACTGCAGGATCGGTATTTACTCCTTCGATAACCGGTGTCTGATTTACTACCACAGCACCCGCCCGCTGAAGCAGATCTATTGCGGTAATGGACTGTGGTGATATCTCTCTAGGATGATTGAAGTGGGCCATGATGTAGATCTTCTTCTCTGCAGTGGATGCTGCAGTGATAAGATCACATAATTCCTGGTCATCAGTAATACGGTATGGGTTATATGCAAGCATCTTGGTTCCGATTCTGATGATGCGTATATGTTCTATCCCGCGAATCTCATGAATGATTTTCTTGAGGCGTGGTGTGGAAAGGATTAAGGGATCGCCACCTGATAAGAGAATATTTGAGATCTCATGATGCTCTCGTACGTAGTTGAGTGCATCTGAATAATCCCTGACTGTCTGACGGGGACAGTCCATAAAGAGACGTTTTCTAAAACAGAATCTGCAGATACCACCACATACATCTGATAAAAGGAGCAGGGCAGTCTGGGGGTATTTGTGCTGCAATCCGGGCAGAACGGTATATTGTTCTTCCCGGGAAGGATCCTGGCTGCCATATGAATTGCATTCACCGGTGTCTGGAAAGATGATCCGCTTTAAGGGGTCTGTTGGATTATTCCAGTTAATCAATGAGAGATAGTGTTTTGATGCACGGAACGGGTATTGGGAGGTAACGTGAAGTAATTGATCCTGTTCTCTTTTTTCTAACGAATGGAAGTAGGGTATTTGTGTTATGTCTGTAATATAGTCCATTTTTTTACCTCCGTATGGCCTGTGTGATAACTCTCCTGTGGATGTGTGGAGAAGACCGGTAGATAACTCAGGTACCATGCAATGAAAAATCAATATGTGTATAATTTCTGAGTTATGCAGTAATAGGAGCTATTTATATTAAAATGTTATTACTTATGATAACTAATAGTAGTAACTGAATTACCAATGAGAGAAGGACATATATTGGTACAGGGCATACCATTTACCTGAAAAAGGGATACAAATTGTCCATAAATATTCACGAAGAACAGATATATTCTCTCCTTCTGGAACATCGGTCAGGTCTGACTATTGAGGATGTATCCCGGCTTCTTCAGATCTCCCGGGCCACTGCTGCCAGATATCTGGAATCGTTATATCATGCAGGAAAAGCAGAGCGACGGGCACTTGGTCCTGCAAAGGTATATCGGGCTGCAATCCGGATTCACAGTTCAGATATTTTGTCTGTACTTGCAGAAGGAGTACTGGTGATAGACAGGGATGGGGTGATAAAGGAGGTCAATCCGGCATTTTGTACGGCATTCTCTCTCTCCTCTGATACGTTACGAGAGAGAGGTCTTATGTTTACTCCTCTGGCAGAGATTTTAACCAGGGAAATAATCGATCCTCTCATACATCCATCTGATTCTTTACACGAGGGGATGATTCAGATAAATGGAAATGATGGCTTACGGTATCTTCATTATCAGATCATTCCGTTATGGTTACCAGATAATACTCTTGGCTCTGTATTGATAATCTTTGATAAGACCGATATCATATCGAGCCAGGTTCATACGAAAGGTCTGGAATATGAGTACAAGGATGAATTATCCCGAATTGAATCTCACTTTACACGCGATCTAAAAAAAGCAAAATATAATGCACGGGAAATATCCAGTCGTGAAAAAGCAATCCGGGATCTGGTTCAGAATGTCAGAACCTTTATCATGAAGATTAATAAAGACGGGAATATTGTTTTCTGTAACAATTACGCATCAGAGATTACCGGGATTACCATAGTGGATCCTGGATCCCAAATCAGTCTTGCATCACTTTTCCCTGTCCTAGATGAACAGGGAGTACGTATTTCAGATCGCATACAGGCGGTCAGGGATGGAATTGTGGATTTTTCCCGATGGGAATCCCGGTTATGCATCCATAATCAGCTCTCGCCGTCTGTCTATTCATGGAATCTTATCCTGATTCGAAAGGGAAAAAAGGAGACAAACCTGGTTCTTGCTGGTTTTGATATTACTGATCTCATCAGTCGCGAAAAAGCGGTTATTCGGTCAAAGAAACAGATGGAATGGATATTGGATCATCTGCCTGATCCAACCTTTGCAATTGATAATAGAAGGCAGGTTATCCTCTGGAATAAACAGATGGAACATATGACAAACCGGTTATCCAAAGACACGGTTGGAAGATCCATTGATGAGTGTATCATGGATATATACGGATATAACCGGCCTGTGCTTGCTGAGCTCATCTTTGATCGGTATGATCCCACAATACATGCATTTTTTGAGGGTGTCTCTCAAAAAGGAGCAGCACTGACTGCAGAAACGGTAGCATACCAACAGGATGGGAGCAGACGTATCTATTGGGTAAAAGCCACTCCCTATTATGATGAAGATACCGAGGTAGCAGGAGCCATTCAATCGATTCGTGATATAACCGAGATTCGTGAAGCTGAAGCAAAGATACGGAATGAAGAGGAATTTCTCCGTGGAATAGCAGAAAGCGCACTGGATTGTATCATGGTTATTAATCGTGAAGGTACCGTTCTGTATGCAAACCAGTCACTCGGCAGGTTGCTCGGAGTCGGGGTTGAACAGATAATCGGATTGCCGATACACATGGTTCGTACGATGGATACCGCTCTTATTGATTTTGAACGGATAAAATCAGTTTTTATTTCCGGAGTGCTGATACACGAACTCATTTCCATCAAAAAAGATGATGTTGATTTACTCATGGATACCACTTTTATCCCGGAAAAGGATCGAAGCGGTCTGATATCTTCAGTGCTTATTGTTCTGAAAAATGTCAGTTCTTTACGGGAAGAGATCGCAGATATGTACTCTTCCCATCGCGTAAGCAGTTCGCATGTCCTCTGAATATCAGATTAAAGTTGACAGACTGCCGGATTAAAAATTCCCTTCTTTTTTTCGATCTTCTGGGTTTTTGTATTAACTCCCCTCTCGATGGAGAGAGTATCTGTAATTTTTAAAAAAAGAATTGATCTGTCCTTTTTACAGGAAGATGGGGGCAAAGACGACTGAAACAATTGCCATAAGTTTCAGCAGAATGTTCAGTGCCGGTCCTGCCGTATCCTTGAAGGGATCCCCGACAGTGTCACCCGTAACTGCTGCTTTGTGGGCAAAGGAACCTTTTCCGCCTGAATGGCCCTGTTCGATGTACTTCTTGGTGTTATCCCAGGCTCCACCGGAATTTGCCATCATGATTGCTAAAAGGAACCCTGCCGAGATAGAACCGACAAGCAACCCGGCGAGAGCATGGGTTCCAAGTCCTATCCCGATAATTACCGGTGCAAGAATTGCGATAAGACCTGGTAAGATCATCTGTTTTAACGCAGCATTCGTAGAGATGGTGATACAGGCTGCATAGTCAGGATCAGCGGTCCCCTCCATGATCCCGGTTATCTCCTTGAACTGACGGCGAACTTCCTCAACAATGAAACCGGCAGCTTTTCCTACCGCATTCATGGCAAAGGAACAGAAGAGGAACGGAAGCATAGCACCGATGATGATTCCTACGAAAACAATCGGCTCGAGCATGTTGACGATATCAAGGCTTACTGCCTGGCTGTAGGCTGCAAAGAGACCGAGAGCAGTCAGTGCAGCTCCGCCGATGGCAAATCCTTTCCCGATTGCTGCGGTCGTGTTACCAACCGAGTCCAGAGTGTCAGTAATTGCCCGTACTTCCTTCGGCTGGTGACTCATCTCAGCAATCCCACCGGCGTTGTCTGCAATGGGACCATATGCATCAACCGAGAGGGTGATTCCCAGGGTTGCAAGCATACCGACACCGGCGATTGCAACACCATAGATACCGGCAAACTGGGCTGCTATCAGGATAGCAACACCGATGATAAGTGCCGGGAGGAATGTTGACTGCATACCGACAGCAAGACCTGCGATGATATCAGTGGCAGCACCGGTCTCGGCTGCTTTTACGATAGAAAGTGTTGGTTTGTGATCGTACGAGGTATAATACTCGGTAACGATCCCGATAAAAAACCCGCCGATGAGTCCGGCAATACAAGCGATAAAGATACCGATATGGCCCGGAGCGAGCATATCAACAAGGAAATAAACCGCAATGATGGTCAGGAGGAGACTTCCGAATGTTCCGGTGTTAAATGCCTTATGAATTGCTCCTGCTTCGTTCTTGTTGGTCCTGACTAATATGGATCCGATGACTGATGCGATAATCCCCAGACCTGCGATGAGCATGGGAAGGGCAATCAGGTTATAGGTAGGGACTCCCGGAAACAGGGCTGCCATCCCGGCAGTTGCTCCGAGTAACATGGTTGCAATAACGGCACCGACATAGGATTCATACAGATCAGCACCCATGCCGGCGATGTCACCGACATTGTCACCGACATTGTCTGCAATGACTGCAGGGTTCCGGGGGTCATCTTCCGGGATGCCTGCTTCAACTTTACCGACAAGATCTGCACCGACATCTGCTGCCTTGGTAAAGATACCGCCTCCGACACGTGCAAAGAGAGCAATGGATGAAGCACCAAGTGAGAACCCTGAGAGGATACTGATGGTAGCTCCATCAGTAACACCGGTAATACCGCTCATCAGGAAGAACATGCCTGAAAGACCAAGCATTCCCAGTCCGACAACAGTCAGACCCATGACCATCCCGCTGGAGAATGAGACACGAAAAGCCTTTGCCATCCCGTCGCGTGCAGCATTCGTAGTTCTGACATTTGCCTTGGTGGCAGAGAACATCCCGATGAATCCTGCAAGAGCAGAAAGTCCTGCACCGACAATATAACAGACTGCGGTAAGGGGATTAATCGCGAGTGCAAGAACGATAGCAAGAGCGATGACAAAGACTGCTATGGCAGTATACTGCCGTTTTAAGTAGGTCATTGCTCCAAGATGAATTGCTGATGCGATCTTCTGCATGAGTGCATCTCCCGGATCTTCTTTCTTCATCCGGATATAACAGACTCCTGCATAGATCAGTCCAATCAAAGCACAAATTGGGACTAATAATAGTAGTTCCATGATATCACATTAAATTTTTCGTTACCTGAGAGGAAGGAAGGATTTTTGGTACCTTATACCCTGTTTTTCGTTATACGCATCCAAAAAGGATAAACAGGCGTATGCCGGTACCTGCATCCATCGTTATATATGGGGATTTATGTTATTTGAGAGCAGCGGTGAATTCAGATAAAGAAAAGAATTGTCTGTGTATTTATATTAATTTCTTTTCGTATCGTGCCTCCGGCAGGTGGTAATGGTGAAGGGATCCGGCAGGATCGGTTGAGACGATATCTATAAACCTGTCTTGTCTGCGTGAAAAAACCAATTTGGGAGTTTTTCCTCTTCTATGGGGTGCATATCTGTTCCTTTGCGAAATCCAAGGGACAGTATCTTTAATTACCCACGCATATACGTACTATACAGATGAATAAAGGAATACTTCTGCATGCGATACTATGCCTTCTTCTGTTCTCTTTTCTTGTCCAGGCAGAGGTTCCGGAAAAATTTGGATATATCACGGTAACCGGGATGAATATCACCCTGAAAGAAGGGTTTGCAGAACTACACCTGGATTATGAGATCGATGACGGGATGAGGATTCTCGCCCTGTTATTTGGGAATGCAGATCTGAAAACAAAAATCATCGATATGCTTGGATTTTATGATGCCGAGATTGAATCTGTTGACCTGGACTCGGCTGATATTGTCATTTCGGATCTGGAAGTCATCTATGGTGAAGGGCTGTACTGGTTTCCACCCCATCAGTTCCAGGTAACGGTGCCGGAACTCACGATAATCACACCCCAGGATCGCATTACCTACTCCCGGGTCACCGGTATCCCTGATGGAATCTGCTATTATCGGGAAACCGTCATAAATGGTACACCGGTACATGACACCTGATCTGATAAGCTTTACCCTGTTCTCTTTTAGTTCACTGCTTATCGTGGTCAATCCCATCGGTGCCATGCTTATTTACCAGGCAATCACCGAGATGATGGATCGGTCAACCAAGAGACGGGTTATTGCGTATGCATGCCGGTTATCTCTGGTTGTTTTATTCTTCTTTGCGATTGTCGGAACAGCCCTGTTACAGCTTTTTGGAATAACAATTGATGCGTTTACCATTGCCGGGGGAATATTGCTCTTCTGTATCGGTATCGACATGGTCTATGCAAAGACCTCCCGGACAAAGGTTACTGCAACAGAGAAGTATGAGAGCATCGAAGCTGAGGATGTGTCATCGATGCCACTGGCATTCCCGATGATTGCCGGTCCCGGAAGTATCACCACTGTTATCGTTCTTTCACAGAATGCGAAACTTTCCGGGGTTTATGATCCAATAATGCTGCTTATCATTCTGTTCTCGATCCTGCTCACCCTGCTTATTACCTACTTCACGTTACGGTTTTCGGATCCGATAACTGCACGGATCGGCCAGAGGGAGTATAGGGTCATAAACCGGTTGATGGGGATAATGCTCATGGCTATAGCGGTTCAGTTTATCATTAACGGGATTTCTTCTGCTTTTCCCGGTCTTGCATAAGAAACCGGGCACACGATTAAGACGGGAAAAAGGAATGGCTTTTTATTTCGTAGTATTCAGGCTTCTTCTTCCATGGCTGCATAACACTGCCTGAAGAGTTCTCTTGTCTCTAACGCATCATCCCGGCTCAGTTTCTGAATGGCAAATCCGACATGGACAAGGACATAATCGCCGACTGCGACATCGACAAGATCGATTCGCACATCCTGTTGTAATTCACCATAATCAACATGGGCGATATTTCCCTCTTTTATCTCAAGTATTTCTGCAGGTACCGCGATACACATGATATTCTCCTAAATGAAGTACCTTATAGGTACACTCCCGGGTGTAATAGGTGTTATCATGGTGATGATATCATGCAATCCCTGACTGTTATGTATCTCCCGGGAAAGTGATGACCATTACCGGAATGGTGAGAAAAAAGAGCAAGTTTGATGGTTTTTGCCCGTGGGTTTTTGAGGGCAGAGAGAAAATGGAGTTTTATTCCTCCTCAATATAGGGAGATACGACCATTATCTCATCGTATATCTTCTTTTTCTTCTCGATGCCAAGGCTTGTCCGCTTGATTATGGATACCAGTTCTTTCTTTTTTACCTGGTAATCCTCTTCTGTTATCAGCTGGAGTGAGAAATGTTTCTCAATCTTCTCAAGATCATGGTCAGCGGCATGCTTCTCTGACTGGAGGGTATCCAGTTCATCGGCAAGGGAAGTCTTGAGATCAAGGTACTCTTTCTTCCAGCTCATTATCTTGGATTTGAGTGACTCGATTCTGGTTGTATGATCCGCTTTTAAGGTTTCGTAATCGTTCTGGTCGATATCTCCGTTTGCATAACTCTGCTCTACATTGGATAAGAGCTGCTGATACTTTTTTAATTCCTCTCCTATCAAAAGGACATCCCTGACAAATCCCGGCTTCGTGGTGGAGGTAACCTCGTCCATTACGTCAGAGACGTTCTTTTTCATTTTTTCGAATATACTCATACGAAACAATTGCTGGTACTGGTATAAACGATTTTTCTTTTGTCTGATTTGGGATGTCAGTTCATTGTCTCCTGCATCCCAAAGCTATATTGCTCTCCTGTTTCTCATGATACTGTAGGAGTATGCCTTTTCGCTGTTATCGCTGTGGTCGGTGCTGCACCGCAATCGGGCCATATATTACGATTCATGCACGGGAAAAAGACACGTTTTTTTGTACTTCTTCAATGACCGGGGAACGGTTTTTCGGTTGCCTGACCGGGAGTGGGAAAGAAGTATTTGATGATACATCCATTTTCTCTGCGTTTCCGGACGCGTGTCCGTTTCTTCGGGCGGGCGATACTGAAAATACCTACATCTGTGTAATTTATGACACGATGCCTTCCCATTGCAAAAATTTTGCATGTTACGTGATACTCATCAAAGATTCCCGGGGTCTGGTTGTCGGGAAGGTCAGGAATAACCGGCTCCTCTCAACCGATGATGAGGATTTGCGGAGTTTGTACAATGCAGATATTCTGCCCATTCAATCAAAGAACGAGGTAATATGGCAGAAAGAGGCTAAAAAAATACTGGTTGGTTCCGGATACAAGGTAACCATGTAAACCGGTCTGTTTCGGGATTATCTTCCGGAATGACCGCTGTTGTATTCTTCTACCTGTCCCGGGTGTAATCGTTTCTGGATCTGATCGGTATCCCTTCCCTTACCCGGGATGCCCGGGTTTTTGGTACTGGTGACCGGAGAATTGTGACCGGATGATCAGATGACAATGCCCAGGTATTCAAACAGTCCTTCCAGGAGTAAGGCAAGAATGCCAATAATTACATCCATCATTTCTTCCATAGTGTGGTATGGATCGTCAGTTTATATAAGACCATTGCCGGTTTCATTACTCTGTTCCATGGCATCGAAACCGGATAAAAGGAGGAGATGTCAGACCGGATGATTTCCTGCCCGTATCATATCTTCTGGTATCAGAGATGAAAATTAACCGGGGTGCAGTCATCTGACATCCGAAAGCAGAATGCGCCCCGTTCCTGTGTCATGGAATGAACGTTTGTGATCAGCGTATCCATCCGGTTTGTTTTGCATGAGATACCAGTCTTATAAACGGGATGCCCCTATTTGGGCGATTTTTTCAAAACGAAATTCAAATTCTTTTTTCCGCCTCCTCTCAGTAACGAAATGCTCTGGAGGAACAGGGTCCAAACCGAATACAAATATTCATATATTATTATTACAATCTTCCTTGATGCATCATAGATTATGGTATATCCTGGTAGTGCTTCTGCTCACCTGCAGTGTATCGTTTGTTTTTGGAGACGATATCAGGTTAACACCCTCCCAGGTAAGGGAATGGAATGTATTCGCTGACAGGGTCAATGATGTATGTGATCGATGTGAAGGAGATTGTGATTGTATAAACACGTACTTTCATCCCATTGCATTGGAAAAATTCGATCTCAATGCCCTGCCGACATTTCGTGACTATGAAACTGCTGCAGAGAAGGCACAGGAACTCATAGATAATTACTATGCAGAGGTTGCACTGATCCAGGAGAATTGCGAGAATGTATACTATCGAAATTATCGTGTGCCAGCAGTACCGGTATTTTCAATTCCACACTCTGCGTATCTCACGTCTCCGGATCACAAATCCATAACCACAAAGGAGATCCCCAACTCGACCAAATCTTCCGATTCCAAGACCATCATCACCGGAAAATACCCTTCTTCAGATCTGGATAATGAAAAGACGATTCTTACCCGGGAACTTCCCTCTGCCGATCCCTATTCACGGGCGGGAGTGCTTTCTGAATCACAGGAGGAATGGGTACAAAAAGATTTGAGATCGTATGTAAAAGAGAGTTATGCACGGTACATAAATGAAAACCGGGAATTGACTGATGAGATAGAAGTCCTGTACCGGAAGGTGTACAACGTCACGTGGGATCCGGCGACCGTAATGTCAGACAATTCAGAGGCACTCTCCTCTGCTGACGGGACCGGGTCGGATGAAGAGAAGGCAGAACTTGCAACCCTGTTGAGAGAGTACGAGGATTCTGTCCGGAGTGCCCTCTCAGAAGATGCTGTTTACTGGGCAGAGACTCACTATGGTAGCGATTCAGCAGAATACGTCCTTATATCTTCGGCATTTGTTCTGCCCACTCCGGAATTGATAGAATATGCTGCAAGTACCTCTGTATCTCCCATTGAAGGAGCCATATTAGCCGGAACAAAGGTAGGGGATATCATGGAAAAGTATGGCTTTCCATAAAAAGGTGCACAAGACTGGTTGCGGAATCCATCACCTGGTAAAAACCGTCGGGATAGATCCCTAACTTAAAATTTTTGAATTTAAAGACCGGGTGATATAAGTCCGGAATTTATGGAAACAGGTCAGGAAAGGGAAGGATTTTCCGGACCGTGCTTACCCCCGGATGGCTATCCTATCGTGATACATCTCACACTCGTTAGATATTCGATCATGTGTAGTATTTTTCATACTCCAAGCCATGCAATTTTTGTGTTTTTACCATTTAAATTCCCATTTTAAATTCAAGCGTTTAATGCTTTATGTACGCGAATAATGCGAGATTTAATCTCTGCGACTTATAAATAATTCACTTTTGAGTCGGTTTTAATGTTGGTCTTTTTTTTCTTCCAGCCGTTTCGTATCAGCCCTTCCTTATTTGAGAAATCATAAGGCAGAGAATCATTACCTATTCAAGGTCTTGTTTTTTTCATTTTCAGGGATACTTTAGCAACCCGGGATGATTATAAATGGTGTGATCGGGGAGGGGTTCCCTCCCCTTGTCGTAAGGATAATTCATTGTACTGATAGAGGATTTGCAGATGATGATTGTTGATCATTAACTTTTAATAATGTTGATATCCTATTGGTGTTAGGTTCAGTTCTTCCATTTACAGAGTAATATCCACATAACCTGAAAACTCCAATCATGATGCCTCATGTCTCTATTGAAAAAAGCCCCGAAAATGACTGGAAAATGGATTTCATTGATAATTGCCTTTATCTGCCTTGTTTTCTTCGTGAGTAATGCTGCTTTAGCATCCTCTATTATTGAAAATTCGCTCAATGGTGCTCTTCCATTGGAAAGTGATCTCTCTTCCGGGATAAACTGGGAGACCGATGGTCCTCTCTATGAATCATCAGAGACCTATGGACGTTCAGAGATAATGTACCGAGGGTATGATGGAAATAATAATGTTGTCAGTTATATCCAGGGTTTTATCAATTTTTATCCTGAGACGGTATCTGCCAATCAGGAATTTATGAGAGATCCTGATGCTAATCTGGAGTCAAATAAGAAATTTTGGGGTTCTCATGGTTCACTTGAGGAGATTCAGGATCTGCCAGGAGGTTTGCTTCTTATTTCTGATGAGAATACACAATGGTGGAGTTCCTGTAAAGCCTTTTTCTGGCGGGCACCCGGGCTTTATGGTGATATTAAAGTTGAGGGGAATGGCAATCTGGAAAAATTAGGGATAGATCGCAGATCGTATACTCGCGGTGAGACCATCCGGCTTGCTCATCTTATCTGGGAAAGACTCCCCGGAGGTAAGACAGAATCCAAAGAACCCTTTACCTGCCCGGTCGGAGGTGAGGCACCGTTACGTATCGATCCTAATATCCCCGGTCATGGTCTCTGCCGTGGTGCCTGTGGTTCTGATTGTCCTTCATCCTGTGTGAAATTGCCAGATATCATTTTATACTTCTTAACTGGTGAGAATGAGTATTACTCCTGTACGTATGAAAACGTTATCTCCTGTGGTAGTCATTCCGGTTGTCGGGATCATGATGAGTGTTATGATAGATGTGTTGCTGAAGAGGGGGAAACAAACTTATTCGGAAACTGTCATTTGACATGTAATACTAATTGTACAGATGAATATGGATATTTTACCTGTTATAACTGGACTGTAGGCTGGCCGCCATTTGATTCCAATTTGACCTACTCTGATTCTCCTGTTCAGGCAGGTCCCTTTACCAGTCCGGTTCAGGATTTCATTGAGGAGGATAAGACATGATCCGGTCTGTATTTATCAAGGGCAGTATCTTCCAGGATATGGATCCCTTTTTGTCTGTTTCTTGATCATAGGATTTATCTTCCTGCTGTTCTGTCTGTTCCTGCAAAAGACTTTGCTTTGGCATTTCCAACCGCTGAAGGAGTAACTTTTGGCAAGGATGTATCAAAGCCGGACTGCCGATCCGGCTCGGTTTTTCTGGAAGTGAAATCTCCTAAAATGGATAATTCAGGGATGGCATCCTTGAGGGTTGGGATGATTGCTTCCCATTGATGCCCTGTATCAGGTCAGAGTATGCAAACCAAAGAGACTTCGTTCTCAAAAGTTATGGGTTCGATTTTTTCCTTGATTGTTCCGGAAATTCTGCAGGGTAATCATTCTCATTTCCTACAAAGCAGAACCGTTCTGAGGTAATCCTCAGTTGCATCGAATATCGGGTCTGTCTTGTTTTCAGACCGCATAAAGGGAATAATCTTAGTCCGAACGCCCATTCCCCTGCTCTCGACATACCCGAAATCCCGAAGGATATCTACGATGACAGGGTTTCTGGGAGAACGCTGTCCGGCTATCATTTTTTCAACCGTCATTGAGTTAGGGAGGGAACCAGGACTGATAATTTCGATTTGATTAGAATATCTGCTCACTTCAATGTCGACGGATCTGGTCCAGTTACGGTGACAAAATGCATTGATTACCGTTTCCCGTATTGCATCCCTGGGATAGATCCAGTTTTTCCTCCTCTGAAAATTCCCGGTCAGGGTAGAGGATTCGTGGGTGATAAATGGCTGGATGAGATCAGTAAATCGTTCAATGAGTCCGGCATCTACCAGGGTTCTGGTTCTGTCAGTGTCGGTAAGATATCTCCCTGTGAGCGGACCGTCTAATATGGTATCAAGAAGAGTCTGGTAGGTTTTATCCTCAGTATCATAGACGATGACCCGAAGACCCGCCTGAGGTAGGAATTTCCGGGGAGCAATCCCAAAGAGGACAAGACCGGCTATCGTACAGACGGTTCGCTCTTCAGTGACTTTAGTAAGAAGCCCCAGTCCTGTAAGACGCCGAATCCAGGTTTCATCGCTATCAGGGATTTCGGGATCCCTGATTATCATCGAGAGATACTCGTGAATCCGGACAATGTCCAGACTCTTAAGACTGGTTCCCGGTACAGGGAGAAGTTCGGTATGCAGGATTCCTCCGGCAGCAAAGAGTCTGGCCTGTTGTTCCCGGGTAGCCAGCCGGGAGGT
>JAFGOM010000111.1 GCA_016926505.1 Methanospirillaceae archaeon | reverse complement strand
ATAAAATTAATTTTGATATTTACCTCACAAGGCCTGAAAGTTGCCCTGAATCTGAAACAAGTGCCCCTTTTCCCGTGTGTTTTGCATCGCTGCCGGATTGAGAAAGGGTTTAAGGAAGGCTCGAAATTCGATTCCTGATGGAATTGATTCGGAAGAGGGTATTGACTCTTTCACATACCTGTAACATGAGTAATGGGAAACAATACCGGTGTCAATAGAAATATCAGGTACGTTCAGTATTTTTCCCTGTAATGGGGTATACCATCAAACCGTCGTGGTTTTTTATGTACAGAAGATCACTCCAATGATATTGGATACTATTGATCATTATGAATGGATATTATTATCCAACGGGAATGGACATTTTATCAGGGACGAAGCGTAACCAATAGAGGATATGATTCTCTCAGATGAACTCATAAAAATTGTGAGATCCCAGAGAAAAAATCTGGATATCCGGGATGTGGGGACATTAAGGCAGGATCTCGTAAAGATAAAGCCGGAAAAAAACTTTGCCATTGTTATATCCGGGATCAGGAGATGTGGTAAGAGTACTCTTCTCCTTCAGTCAATGAACCAAGAAGGGAACTATCATTATCTGAATTTTGAAGACCCCCGCCTGACTGATTTCACTCTTAAGGAGATTGAGACTCTCGAAGAAGCTTTTCTACACGTTCATGGTGAGAATGATCTGTATTATTTTGATGAAATACAGAATCTGACCGGATGGGAAAGATATGTCCGGTATCTCCTTGAAATGAATAAACAGGTCATAATTACCTGCTCAAATGCATCACTACTCAATCAGGAACTCGGAACGAAGCTTACCGGAAGAACCATACGATTAGAGTTGTTCCCTTTTTCATATCAGGAGTATCTTCACTATACCGGTTTTTGTGACTCAGAAGAGTCATTTCGGGCATATCTCATTACCGGCGGTTTTCCTGAATATATCAGGACCGGTCTGAATGAGGTGCTGCAAAATCTCCTTGTGGATATTATTGCACGGGATATTGTTATTCGCTATAATCTTAAAAATCCGGGTCTCATTACTGAAATTGCAGTCTATCTTTTAGGGAATATTTCCTGTGAATTTTCCTATTCAAAATTGCAAAAAGTCTTTTCTGCAATTGGATCAGTAACGACCATTGCTTCTTATATCCATTATCTACAAGATGCATACCTCCTCTTTACTCTCCCGCGATTCAGTTATTCTCAAAAAAGCCGGCAAATAAATCCTAAAAAGATATATGGTATAGACAATGGCCTCATTAATGTAAATACAACCGGTTTTTCTGATGATTATGGCCGCCTGCTCGAAAACTATGTCTTTTTATTTCTCCGTAAAAAATACGGCGAGATTTTTTATTTCAGGGAAAGAAGGGAATGCGATTTTATCATCAAGGAGAAGACGAAGATAACCAAAGCAATACAAGTATGTTTTCTGGTCAATAACCAGAATAAAGACCGCGAGATACAAGGGCTTTTAGAGGCTATGCATATGTTTGATCTTGATGAAGGGTATATTCTCACAGAAAAGCAGGAGGACACACTTACTGTGGAAGGGAAAAGGATAACTCTGATTCCCGCCCGGAATTATGTCCCATAGGGTTTATTCTTTCTTGAGAAATTATCCCAAAAATTTCCGGATAGCTCCTGCCCTGATGATGAGATCCTGCAGATTCCCAGTCCGGCAGGCTGTTACTGCCTTCTCGATCTGGCCGGCAAGGGCCATATGTTCCGGGTGAGGACTGGTATCAACCTATTCAGGGAGTACCTTCTTTATTTCAGGAGGCAGATATGTTGATTCCGGATTTAAAAATCGGCATGCATCATTAAGATCCTCTCCCATGTACCGGTAATGGTCCATGAGAAAATCCCGGTCTTTTTCAGATAACGCATTCAGATCAAGGATCTCAGGGGGTATCCCGATTTAAATCCACTATCCTTCTGATGCACCGGATATCTGGAGGTAGGGATGGATGTCATTATCAGTACTGCTGCGGGCAATTTCCCACCGGGAAGGTTCTTTGTACTGGATGGGTCTTTGGCCTTTTAGTGATAAAAATAAGGGCTCTGCATGGAGGGAACTGATATACTCCCGGATGCTTTCCGGTTATGCAGCCTCTCTATAAGGGAAAGGTAGCAAAGTTACCTATTTCCTTGGTGGCCAGGTCCGGTGTTGGACCGTACCGGTTGGATCCTCTCCCCTGAATGAAGGATGGGACATCAGGGTGATTGAAACCATTTGCTGTTTTAGGGAACCCTTATCTTGTAAGATTGGTGAGAATCAGGATCTTATTTTAATTCCCTGCAGGATATAGGACTCTGTATTACTCTATATATACCAAGTGTATAGTATTATATTGGGTCACCTATGAAGAGAAAAGGAGAGTTTGAACCATCAATCAGTCATCTTATAACTGTTGCCGGTATTATCCTGGTATTCTGCCTGATTGCCACAACAGTTTATGCAGTAGAACCGGAAAAGACACCACTGGATCGGTCGGTCCTGTATGCAAAGATGTACTCTGATCCAAAAACATCTGAGGATATGAAATCTGCATTACAGCAGGTCATGGATGAGCAGAAAGCAGGTAACATCGATCAGGCTGAGACACTCTTTCAAGAGGCCGTTTCAAAGGAGATGAATGCAATCGGATCAGATACGAATAAGCCGGGGTATCAGTTTATGAGTGCCCTTCAGACATATCTTGCATCCGGTAACCCGGAAAGTCTCAATGATGCGCTCTGGCAGGTAAAAGAATACCGGGATAATGCTGAAAATAAGGATGATGCCAGTCAGTCCATGGGCCTTTATCTTGACGCCCTTATCAATGAGCAGATGGGTCGTCCTGATCAGGTAAGCAACACTCTTGTGTATTCATTCAAGACCGATCCGACCAACTCAGAGTTGTTCTTTGCAGTCAGTTCCTTCCTGAAGGAGAATTTCCCTGACACAGCCGAACAGACACTCTCAAGCCTGATTGCCGAAACCGGGTATACCGGATCGCTCGAGAAGACAGAAGTACCTGAAGAAGAGGAGGATGCAGACGAAGAAGAGACAAATGACGAGGAAGATTCCGATAACGGAACAGAAGGGGATGAATCCGGCGGAGATAACGGAGACGGAGACGGAGACGCATCAGAATAAACGGATCTGTTCAACGAACACCGGGTATTGTGTATAAAAATCCTCCTTTCCGATCGGTATCTGATTGAGTTAAGAATACACACCCCTTTTAAAAAAGCAGGGTTTAACCCGGGAGTATGTATTCTGGGTACTTCAGGCAAAAGAGGGATTAATCTGCAACACTCTGGTGATGATTTTTTATGATTTTTCCTGGTATGCCAGATCAGAGTTCTTTGCATCGCAACGAGCTCATGGGAGTAATATCGCCGTGCATATATCGCCTGGCAACCAGGTCCTCTGTCCTGAGACCTGCGGGGATACTGCCCGGGTGATGAGTCCTATGTCAGGAACAACAGCAAAAGGACCCTTTGTTCACACCTCCCGGATCAGAATGGTTTCATATCATCAACCAGCGGTACCAGTACTATGAACCCTGAACTTCTCATTGCCATCTTTTCTGCAGTTATTCTTTTCCTTTATGGAATAGAGCAGTTCTCTCATGAGATCAGACATCTGGCAGGGAGTAGGTTCAGGGAGTTGATACAACAGTATACCCGGACCCGTTTTCACGGAGCATTCCTTGGTGCCGGCATCACTGCGATCGTTCAGTCAAGCACAGCGGTTGCGGTAATTACCGTCGGCCTCGTTAACGCCGGTACTTTATCCTACATCAGTTCACTCGGGATTATCTTTGGAGCAAACATCGGAACAACAGTAACCAGCCAGCTGGTAGCCTTAAAACTCACTGCATTTGCCCCAATATTTATTATCGCAGGGTTTCTCTTAAGTATTGTCGGGAGATCCTACAAACCGCTTGGGAAACCTCTCTTCTACTTTGGACTGGTCTTTTTCAGCCTGAACCTTGTCGCCACAGTGATAGCCCCGTACCAGAATGATCCGGCTCTTATCGCACTCTTTACCTCGGCAGATAATCCTGCAGTTGCAATTCTTGTAGGGTTTCTCATCACAACTCTTTTTCAGTCAAGTTCGGTCACCACCGGTCTTGTGGTAACTCTGGCAGCCGGGGGCCTGATAACTCCATACCAGGCAATTCCTATCATTCTCGGGGCAACCATCGGTACCACAACCACGAGTCTTCTGGTCTCAGTACGGATGAATACGGTTGCAAAACGTGCAGCAACCTCACAGTTCATGTTTAACCTGTTCGGGGTTCTTATCTTCCTTCCGTTCCTCGGTCAGTTTGAAGCATTTATTGTAGGCATTGGAACCTCCGCAGCCGAGCAGGTGGCTCTTGCCCATCTTCTCTTCAATGCATCAACCTCCATTCTGTTTCTCATTCTCCTTGGTCCGTTCTCCCGCCTGATGCTCTTTCTCATCCCCCCGACCGACTCAGAGATTGTGATGAAACCTGAATTTATCCCAAAGATTCTTCCTGAATCAAATCAGGAAGGTCTTTTTCTCATTCAGAAGGAGATAGGCAACCTGCTTACCCGTGGTGCAGGAATGATGCATATCACTGCAGCACTGCATGAAAAAGACAGGAAGGGATGTCAGAGGATAACACAGATGCATGAGTACTGCAATTACATAAGCAGCGCTATCCAGGACGCAATTCTTGTCATCTCACATCGTGAACTGACCCAACATGAGGCCTATACGATTGCCGTCTGTTCACGGGTTACGGATCTCGGATCACATCTTTCCGACCGGATATTTATCCTGTCAAAGAAGAGGATGAAGATCCATGAGAAGAACCTGACCTTCTCACCTGAGTCTTTCGAAGGCTACGGGGTGATAACTTCTCTCCTCTATCAGAACTTACATGAACTCTCTTTGATGTTTCCGGTTATTGATGATGAGACGAATGAACGGATGAGGAAGAACGATGAGCGGTTCAGACTTGAACTCAACCGGCTGTACCAGGAGTACATCAGGGGTCTTGCAAGCCAAAGAAACACTGCAGGAAGTGTCTATTCTGAGATCCTGTCGTCAGGAGAGGAAGTATCAGCAACCATCCGGGAAATCAGAAAGACCTGGAGACTCCTTACAAAAATGCTGCCCGAGAAAGACCTGCAACCAGGTTCTTCATAAAGAACGGCTAATCAAACGGTCACGATACCCCCGGAAACGAGTTAAGGTTCTCTTGAGGATGGGTCTCCCCTGCTCCCTCCTTTACAGGCGCTCTTTCGGCTCACTGGTTTCATAAAAACATCTGCCACTTTTTTTATGCGATCAGATCCTCCCTGTTTCGTGCCATGAAATGCTGACGTTATCCCAGGAACTTCCTGATCGCTCCAGCCCTGATGATGAGATCCTGCAGATTCCCAGTCCGGCAGGCTGTTACTGCCTTCTCAATCCTGCTGGCAAGGGTCATGTGTTCCGAATCCGGATCGGTATCAACCCAGTTAGGGAGTATCTTCTTTATTTCAGAAGGGAGATACGCAGATTCCGGATTTACGTACCTGCAGGCATCATTAAGATCCTCTCCCATGTACCGGTAATGGTCCATGAGAAAATCCCGGTCTCTCTCTGATAACGCGTTCAGCCCTAAGATCTCAGGGGGGATTCCGATAGAATATAATGCAGCGGTTACAGAGATCGCCCGGGGAAGTGAGATTCCACCCCTATTCCGCGAATATCCGAATAACCCGACATGCAGTTTTCTCTTCCGCCGACTGGGAATATGGACTGCGACGCGGTTTATCAGAGGGGTAAGAGCCAGAATCTGTCTCTGGTACCCGGCTGCGTACCGACTGATAAGAGAGATGGCATACTCACAATCGATCTCTTGTGCCGGTAGTATCTTGCGTTCTTCGAGGTACCGGATTGCAGAGATTGCATTGTTTTTTTCAGTATCATACTTAAAGGCAGACTGGATGGTAAAGGTATATGACCGGCATACTCATCAGTCACCCGTTTTACCGTATCGGGCCGGAGATTACCTCTGAATGGGGCCGAACCGGTTCCGAGGATTGGATAAATCGGAATTTCAATCTTTTCCGACAGCACATGCAGACGCCAGAAGGCGATCTTATTCAGGAGTACGGCACCAATCTGCCCGTAATTAACTGCCGGATCGGAGCGAGCCAGGAACACCCGCTGGTAGCCGGGTTCTTTATCTTTCAGATACTTCCAAACGATCGAATCAGCACAAAGCATTCCTTTTTTATCCTCAAAGAGGGGAATGACCCGTATCTTGTCAGGATAAAAAGAACCGATCCAGTCCGCAATTGTGAGATCCCGTCCCCCCAGTCGTTTATGTTGCTGACCAATGACACAGTCACAGTAGTAATGGTATATATTGTCGATTGACTCAAAAGAGGTGGTCATGGGAAGAATGACCTCAAAGATCGGTGCCTGCCGGTCCTGGTAAAAGTGGTGGGCAACATCATAGGACCGGGGGATGGATCCCAGGGTCTTTAGTAGGATCTTTGCATCAGTCTGTTCGACCTTCAGGGTTTGGGACACGAAGGGTAAGAAAGAGGTCACGTCCCAGGTGGTGGTCTGAAAAATAATCACCGTATTGCGACAGGAGTTTTTTTACCACGTAATTGTCGACTTCTTTCCTCTCACAGTCCCACATCTGTTCTGTACACCCAAGATGAGAGTATACATAATACGCTTCTTTCACCTCATCTTCACCGGTCAGCTCGATGTTTTCAGTAAAAAACGGAGTATGAACATTATCCGGATGCTGTGTACTCATCGTCCGTGGTATCCTTACTGGTCTGTCGTGCTGCCCGTCCATGAGATGTACTCTATTGAAGGTTCATATCCAATAGTCTTCTGATGCACCTGGCTATTACCAGGAAAAGAAGGGTTCCTGGTACCTGTTGCCAGGCAATGGATATCTGGGAAGGCTGCAGGTGTTTTATTGCACCGTTTGAGTGGTCATCCCGGTCACCCTGGTCACGGTGCGTTTTTTAAAAAAAGATCAGAGGATCTTATTCCCGGCGTCCGGTCCGGGTGAACACTGGTAGACGTCAGAGATCTTCATAACAAGGAGGCTTTTTGCCGGGGCTTTTGGCATTTTTTTCCTGACAGTCTCTTTCATCTTCTCAAATTCAGGACCATCGGTCTTTACCTCGACCGTTCCCTTGATCTGGAAGCAGCCTTTTGTCTCAGGACCATAGACATAAATGGAAATCTTAGGATTTTCCGTGACATTGGCACGTGTCTTCTTCATGAAGTTGTCTGCAATCCAGATCGTTTCGTCGTCGACGATCTCCACAAAAGCGATGGGAACCACATTTGGCCATCCGTCTTTTGAGGCCGTGGCAACCGGGAAGTTCTTTATTGTTGCCATGGCCTGTTTTATCTCATCGGTCAGTGCTACCATACTATCACCGTGTAGCATGGTATGAGACTGCACTATTTAAGAGTACGGGTGCATCCCCGGTGCATCCCCGGTCTGCCGTGCACTTTGTTTCGTATCCACATGGAGATTATCAGGTCATGGTACAATCTCTTCTGGCAGAAGGCAGGTATCCTGAAGAGGAAAAAGTCGGGTGGGAACACCAAATAGTTACAAATGTTTATCTATATGTAATGTAAACTTGACATTTACACCCCAATCTATCTCCCGGTATCACGGATTTTTTAAAAAACCGCTTTCAAGTGCTACCCGGGGATAATGCCGATCTGAAATAGTCTTCTCTGAAGAATACCGGATCGGTGCCGATTACAGAAAATCATAGTGGGAAAAAGAAATGAAGAGACACCTATTGAGATCATTACCGGGATCCCTGGTCTGTACCGGATTCATTCTGTGCATCCTGCTCAGTTTCTGCACCGGTCCTGCAGCCGCTGCAGGAGTTACTGATACCGGGACTCCATGCAGTACCGATAAGACGATAGAACCCGATTACGAGACTCTTTTCTCTGATAATATCGTGCACGAGATTACCATCACGATAGATCCTGCTGACTGGGAGACGATGCAGGAGGATCTGGCAACCATTTCTGTTGGAATGGGTGGGTTTGAGCATAATACCGGAGTGGTTACAGGTGGTGAACCGGAAGAACCTCCCGGTTTCATGGATTTTCCTGTTTCAGGAAACAGAACGAACCAGGATAATCCAGCGGCTCCTGGAACAGGGATGCACGGAATGGGTGATACCGACCCGGTGTATGTACCGGCAACCATTGCTACCCATGGCGTGGTTCTGGACCATGTGGGAGTCCGGTACAAAGGGTGTAATTCGCTCCAGGGTGCGATCCGGGAGAATTCCGGGAAGATATCCGTAAAACTCGATATGGACCGGTTCCGGGACGAGTATCCTGAGACAGATAACCAGACCTTACTCGGGTTTTGTGAATTAAACCTCCAGTCCAACTACAACGATGAATCTCTCTTACGGGAGAAGGTAGTACCCGAGATATTTGCCGCTGCAGGGGTTGTTGCCCCTGATACTGCATTTTACCGGGTGTATCTTGATCATGGAGAGGGTCAGGTATACCTCGGTCTTTATACCATGGTCGAGGCAGTGGAAGATACTGTCATTGCGACGCAATTCGCTGACGGGTCAGGAAACCTGTACAAGCCGGAAGAACGCGGTGCTACTTTTGAGGAGGGGACTCTTGATACCTCGTGCTTTGAGAAAAAGACAAACAAAAAAGAGGATGACTACTCTGATATCATCACTCTGTATGAGATCCTTCACTCTGATGAGCGACTGACAGACCCGGAGAACTGGAGGGAAGAACTTGAATCAGTGTTTTTGGTCCCAGAATTTATCTCATGGCTTGCAACCAATACCATTATCCAGAACTGGGATACCTACGGGGGGAACTGCAGGAATTTTTACCTGTATCACGATCCCGGTACCGGGAAGTTTGTCTGGATACCATGGGATAACAATTATGCCCTGATGGATGGAATGCCTTTCCCGGGTGGAGATGATATGCAGGAAAACCCTGGATTTTTTGGGAATGAGACACGTGGATTCCCCGGATTTCCAGACCGAGATCCAGGTCTTTGGGAGAAAGGGATGCCGGTACCTCCGGGTATGCTTGGGAATACAACCGTATTTTCCCCCCCTGACAGAGACGGGATGCAGAACGGTCCCGGGAAAGGGATGGGGGAACCACTCTCGCTCTCTCTCGATGAGGTCGGTGAGGAATGGCCGCTTATCCGGTTCCTCATGGATGATCCGGTATACCGGGTAGAGTATGATGCTGCCTTACAGCGGGTGACAGAAACAGCCTTTAACCCGGAAACGCTCATAGCGAAGTATACTGCCTACCATTTTCTGATACAACCGTACGTGACCGGAGCTTCTGGTGAAGAGGCAGGATACTCCTATCTCGATGCACCACAAGACTTCGATGCTGCTTTTGCAGAACTCGTGTTCCATGCAAAATCACGGTACAAGGCAGTTTATGAGTACCTAAAAACGACGGGGGTCTCCCCGTGATGGCTGATACGGTACCGGGAGACCGGGGTCTTTCAGATGTTCCTGGAAATAACCGTATGGCTGACCGGGATGCGATTCTTGAGAGGTTTTTGCCGATCTCTTTATCTGATCTGCATGATGCCACGCTCATGGAACGAAAAGAGCAGAAGTTCCTTCTGACCTATAGCGAGGCACTCTATCTACTGGAGTACCTGGAAGGTGAGGCCCGGATTCTTGAGATAGAGGGAAAGCGGGTGGGACTCTACGAGACCATGTATTATGATACCAGGGATTATTCACTCTACCGTGATCACCACAACGGGAAGAAGAACCGGTACAAATTACGGACCCGCCATTATCTCGTATCAGATCTCTTATTTTTCGAGGTGAAACAGAAGAAGAATACCGGTGAGACGAGAAAGGAACGAATCGGGATTAAGAGGCCGCTAATCCGGATTGACGAGCAGGTCCGATCCTTTCTCTCTCTTTATGTTCCCTTTCTGATCGATGAGTTGCAGCCGGTGATACGAAATACCTATGAACGGGTTACCCTCGTATTTCCCGAAGCACGGGAACGGGTTACCTTTGATTTTGTATTGTCATACGAACATGACGGACACGGTATCGTGTTACCTGAGGTGGTCATTGCCGAGATAAAGACTGCCGGCAGAATTATGCACTCACCCATCAGTTGTCTTGCCCGGACACTCCATATCAGACCCACCAGTTTCTCCAAGTACTGCATCGGTATCTCTCTTCTCTGCCCTGGAGTAAAGAAAAACCGTTTTAAACCAAAGATAAACCGGTTAATTGCCATGACCGGGGGGAGTATGGTAACATGGTGACTGATTCCGTTCTTCTGCTCTTTGCAGGGTTTGTGGTCAATGCAATCTCTGCACTTCTTATTGTCAGGGGTATTTATTACCAAAAGAGGAGGGACGGGAGTTTTATCTTTACATTTCTCGTCTTTAACACGGTCATCTATTTCGTGATGCATCTTTTCACGAGTATTGAACTCTCTATTGGAGTCGGATTCGGTCTTTTTGCACTCTTCTCAGTGTTGCGATACCGGACCGAGACGGTTCCCATCAGGGAGATGACCTATCTCTTCGTGATGGTTGCCCTTCCGGTGATGAACTCGGTCTTTTTCAGGAACGGTTCCTATGCTATCCTGGTGCTCAGTAATGTCTGTATTATCGGTGTTATCTGGGTTTTGGAGAAAGGATGGGGATGGATCTATCCACAACGGCAGCAGGTCTGTTACGAGCGGGTGGATCTCATTCACCCGTCCCGCCGTGATGAGCTGTATGCTGATCTCGAGACACGGCTTGGCCGGACGATTCTTTATCACGAGGTCGGATCAATTGATTATCTCCGTGATACTGCCGACCTTGTTCTCTACCTGGATACATGAGTCGGTGTGCATAACACGTGTATCGCCCGTGGTCTTTTTTTCATTCTCCCTTTTTTTCTGTTCAAGCCTTTAATCGCAGAGAAAACGTCATTCTTGTTGTCTTATAATATCCCTATCCTGATATGGATTCATCGTATGAAAAAGGAGATAGAAGCCAGGATATTCCGGTATGGTGTATGATATACCGGGAACGGAAAAGGGGAAAAGGTTCTATCTCTCATCAGGACTTATAGATATACGATGAGGTTTTTCAACACCGCAGGTCCGGTGAATTGCCAGGATCATTATTGTCTCCCTCCTCTTACCCGGTTTGATCTACCAGAAATACTCACTCTCATTAGCCAAAAGAAGTATTTTGTTCTGCATGCTCCCCGGCAGAGCGGAAAGACCTCATGTCTGCTTGCATGTGCTGATTACTTCAATAAAGACGGTCGGTATTATGCACTCTATATAAATGTTGAGGCAGGTCAGGCTGCCCGTGAGGACGTTTCTTCAGCAATGCGGGCAATCCTGTCCGGGATGCTTCGAAGAGTCAATATTATTTTTCCAGATATTGTTACATCGCTGGATCTTGAAAAGATCATTCTTCAAAATGGCCCTTATGATGCGATGGGTGCGTTCTTCGCCCTGCTATCCGCCAGACTGGATAAACCTTTCATCCTGATGATTGATGAGATAGATGCCCTTGTCGGTGATACTCTGATTTCAGTTCTCAGACAGATACGGGCAGGGTATGACAACCGTCCTCTTCACTTTCCTTCATCGATTATTCTCTGTGGTGTTCGTGATGTCCGTGACTACCGGATTCATTCAGATAAAGACAAGGCGATCATCACCGGCGGGAGTGCCTTTAATATCAAGGCAGAGTCATTAAGGCTTGGAAACTTCACCGAAGAAGAGACCAGGACTCTTCTCCTTGAACATACCAGGGAGACGGGACAGATATTTGAAGACGATGTCCTGACATTTGTCTGGTCCCTGACCATGGGACAACCGTGGCTGGTGAATGCTCTTGCATATGAGGTATGTTTCAAAATAGAAGAAGGAAAGAACCGCTCTAACCGAATAACAAAAAACCTTATCCTGGAGGCAAAAGAGCGGCTCATAGAGAGAAGGGAGACACACCTTGACCAGCTGGTGGATAAACTCCGGGAAGAGCGTGTCAGAAGAGTTATTGAGCCGATGCTTACCGGAGAGATCTTTGAACAGAATTTCAAACCTGATGATATCTCCTATCTCGTTGATCTCGGACTCATCACCCAGGAAAGGAGTGGGGCTCTTGCGATTGCAAACCCTATCTATCAGGAGATAATACCAAGAGAACTCAGTTACACGGCCCAGTCCGGAATGTCCCTTGAACGTGCATGGTATATCGGAGATAATGGAAGCATTCGGGTGAATGATCTCCTTGTATCGTTTCAACAGTTTTTCCGGGAGCACTCCGAGAGCTGGACCGATATCGCCCAGTATAAGGAAGCCGGTCCGCAGCTCCTTCTCCAGGCATTTCTGCAGCGGATAATCAACGGAGGCGGACAGATAACGCGGGAGTACGGTCTTGGCAGGGGCAGGACAGACCTTTTTATTCTCTGGCAACTGCCTGACGGGACATACCAGCGTTTTGTCATCGAATGCAAGATATTGCAGGGTTCCCGGGAAGCGACCATCGGCAAAGGACTTGCCCAGGTGACCCGGTATGCCGACCGGTGCAAAGCAGAAGAGGTGTACCTGCTTATCTTTGACCGGGAGAAAGAGAAGAGCTGGAACGAGAAGATCTTTACTCTGACGGTTGAACATGAAGGGATGCAGGTAACCGTCTTTGGGATGTGACCTGGGATTGTTTTTTTCTGCCTGGAATGATACTCATCCAATGATCTGTTCCTTTGGTTCTGTGCAGGAAACCCGTCTCGAACGAACAATTTCCTGTGCATACCTGATGCAGCGAGGATATCCTTAAAGAATAGTCCTGGATATTCTTCTCATAATGAGGATTCATCCCACCCCGATGCACGAAGGTCAGGAACCAGATCAACCGATATCCGGTGTTCCCCGAATAATTGGTTCCCTGCAGGAACCGAAGCACCAGGGATGATCCCTGAATCGTTTTCCCTTATGAGAGATAGGGGTGGGCAAGAGTATATCTGTATATTACGCTCCAATTGAACCGTGTTTCCGTTTGATCTTAAACACCCTTTCCGCTGAAACTGAACCGTTTAATTCATACATAAAAATTAATTGACATTTGTTATCTCCGTAAGTCATAAATTCCATACTTATTTAATTTTTCAACCAAAATAAGAGATATACACTGCCATAGACAAATAAGAGCCCCTACATAGTTAATCCGGGTAAGGTGAAAAATGATATGTGACGTACCCTGTCAAGTTATATTCGTTCTCCTTAAACATCTCAAAGAATGTGATCGGGAAAATATTGATTCCTGTTGGCATCAGATACTTATTGCCAGAATTCATAAGATATAAAGAGGTGTATCATGGAAACAATCACAGTAAAAGCCACATACGATGGTTCATCATTCAAAATTCATGAACCCATTGACTTAGAGCCCAATACTGAATACGTCCTTACTGTCGAAAAGGAAGATAGAGAGAAACCTGAGCATGCCTTAGAAGTATTGCGAAAAAACATCGGGAAAATTGATGGACCCGCCGATTGGTCAGAAGAGCATGATCATTACATTCATGGAACACCTAAAAGAGGAATTAATGGCATACCGGCGAGTTTTTCTTGACACTTCATATATAATCGCTTTATTTAACCCTACTGATAAATATCATCAATCTGCAAAAGAATTATTTGAAGGTTTATTTGGGTACGAAGAGATTTGGATAACTGATGCTATATTATTTGAAATCGGCGATGGGTTATTTAAGTCAAGACGTGATGTAGTAGTCGATTTTATTCGGAGTTGCTATTCCACAAAGCAGATTCATGTAGTTGAGACAAATCAGGCACTGCTATCAAATGCTCTGGATAGATTTACGTCCTATCCTGATAAGGATTGGAGTCTCACTGACTGCCTATCCTTTGAAGTGATGGCTGAGAATGGTATCTTTTTCGCATACTCATCAGATCACCACTTCGAGCAGGCCGGTTTTCACTATGCACTGCACTGATGTACCAATCTCATATCTGAAAACCAATATTTCTTATGTGTCCTCCCAATAGGTGAGGTAATCAGTGTTGGAGTGTGATTGATATTCTTTTTAATACCTCCTGAAAAAATCATTCTCACGAAAGGCCCTATAATCCTTTCTCTTTTTTCAGACAATGAATTGCATCACATATGTCAGAAATTCACTGGCAACCTGTAAGGATTATTGTAATCAATATGCTTTAGTAATTATTGATTTATATCAATTAAAAGTCAGAATTATATCGATATGCACCAATGCAAATTGATTTTTTACTCATAGCCATTGATATAAATTGACTTATCATTATTCCTCATATCAATGATAATTGATAGTATCTAAAAGGAGATACTACGATGGTAGCCAAAAAATCAGAGTCAGATACGTAAATACGAGTCGCATTCACCATGGAGCCGGAATTACACTCATCGGTCATACAAAAGGGAAAGGCAGAGAAGGCCACATTATCGGGTGTGATATCGTCTTTGCTCGCGGAGTGGGCATCAGGAAGGCTTGTCCCCGCGTATGGGGGGAATGAATCGGTCCCCAGGTGTGGGTGATACTTCCATTCGGGAGATGATGAGCCGGATTAAGGCACTCGAAGAAACCGTATCGGGATTGATACATACCTGAGTTGGCGGGTGGTAATGTAGAAAGAATCAGTCATGTACTATCTCGTCATGGTTTTGTCGGAAAGGGGAAAAAATTCGCACTGGTTCATTATCAGCGAGCCAGAATATCGGCGTATTATAAGAAGAAAGAGATCCTGATTGCCTGGGAAATAATCCCCGGGGAGCGTGTCAGGAGAGGAATAAAACCAATGCCCACCAAAAAGACCTTTGAACTGATAAAAAAAGAGTGAACACATTAGTAACAATCATTCATTGTGTTCCCGGGGTGCATCCTTAAACAGCCTTTCGCTTGTGGTTGACTTATGCCTCTTTCAATACCATTATGTATCCTTATTGCGGTAGAGTTCTTATTCTTTCCCTGTCATTTTCCAGAACAGAAAAATGACCTTCCCAGTCATCACGTGTACTGATGATATTCGTTGTATACTCCGCCATATCGTGTAAAGACATCTGATAGAGGCGCAGTAATATGATCCGACCGAAAGGTTGAACCCTTTCCTTGATGCAAAGTTCTCCGAAATCAGGATCAAATGTCAGAATGGCACGCGTATCCTGATATGCACGCTGCATTACTAAAATATCAGAGATATCTGGTGCATCTTTTTGTATCCATCGGATATCATACCCCTTTTCCTCAAGCTTTTGTATAATTGAAAATGGAACATTTTCATCGGCCAGAATTTTCATCCAATGATCTTTTCCTTTGGATCTGTGCAGTAAACCCGTCTCGAACGACCAATTTCCTGTGCATATCTGATGCCGGGCGAGGATATCCTCATGGGATAGTCCTGGATATTCTTCTCATAATGAGGATTCATCCCACCCCGATGCAAGAAGGTCAGGAACCGGATCCACCGATATCCGCGTTCCCCGAATAATTGGTTTACCTGCAGGAACCGAAGCATCAAGGATTATTCTTGAATCGTTTTCCCTTATGAAAGATAGGGGTGGGCAAGAGTATATGTGTTTTGCCTCCTAGGATCTCTTCTTCTTCTCCCCCTTGTTCGACCAGATTATGCACACCCTGTCAACGTCTGTCTGGAAATCCCTGGATTGTGTCGAAAAAAACCCGATTCTGTCTGCCGGTATAATACTCACATGTGGCGGTTTTAGCGTGCTGCATCCCGGATCTCAACCATCATCCCCGGGCCCTGCTACTTCCCTATCTGTACTACAGATCGGGGCAACGGCCGGGCAGCGTGGTATCCCCTCCGGGTATATGTGATTTCCCGGCATGGAGGGCTAATAATGCCCCGGGGGGATCAGGGGATGATCCCGGGGAAGAGAGAGGATGGAGCGGGAGATAAAGAGATATGAAAACAGCCTCCTATGTTGGCATTTTAAATAATCAGGTTAAATAGGAATGGGTGTTGTTGCACAGTGATTTTGAGGTGAAGCCCTGGTGAACGGTAAAAAAAAGCCATTACCAATTCAGAAGCAAAAGGTTCTCATTATCGGTACACTCGGTGCCGGCAAGACAGTCCTCGCACAGGCTCTCTCACAGGATACGGGTTATTTGTATGTCTCTATCGATGACTGCCGAATCAGGTATTCTGACGGCACAATTGATGGTGAAGACGTTGCATGGCACTATTTTCTGATGGCCTGCCGCGATTCGTCCCCGAAAATTCTCGAGTTTTCCGGAGGAGGACCGCATGTCTGTGAGGTCCGTGATGCTCTCCTTTATTCCGGAGTTCCCGTAATAATCATATGGATTGACATTCCCCACGATCTCTGCATCAGGCGGGCTTTGAAACGAGAGATTGTCATTCCCGCACCATTTGAATGGGCTGATATCGATTATTCTGTTCCGGCAATCCATTCCGGTATAGAGACTGCCTGGGAGAGTATATGGAGCGCCGAGCCTCTGTTTTGCGCAAAGAAAATGGTTTTTTCCCGGGACCTACCCTCCCGTGAGATCTATCTGAAGGTTCGGTCTTATCTGTCAGAACCAGTCTGATCTATCTCCCAGACAAGGCCTGCCAGCCCCGACTATCAGATAGGTGTTTGTTGTATCCATCCCGGGTCAGGATTGCTTGAGTAAAGATTACGCGGTCTCGTAGAAAAAGGAGTCGATACGCTCTCATATTTAGTTGAATCGTGATGTGGTTTACAATCAGGTTTCTGAATCCGGATAAAACATGGCTCTTCTCAATACTCGTTGCCGCCGGGAGTTGGGGTGATCTAAATCGTAAGCAAATTACGGCGAATATCGCATGATCTGGTACCTGATTGGGATAAAATTACGTAATCCCGTCTCCCCGATTGAGGTTCTTGAATGCAGGAAAGAATGGTGTTTTTCGTTTCCTGGAAAATGAACCGGAATTCGTCTTTATTCCTTCTTCAGGCCATCGGTGCTGAATTACTCTGAATCTCTTCACCGGATGGTTCTTGTATGGAAAAGAGGTATCAAAAGCTATAAGCAGGGAAACCACCTATGGAACCATAAAGGGTGGTCTCCATGTATAAAATCCCTGTCGGAATTCTCAATCTTGTTCTTATAGCCGGGATATCCATTGCGTTTGCTCTCTTCTGGTCCCCCGTCTCTTTTCTGGATCCCTCCCCTGCAAAGATTGATACGCTTACCATCGCTTCAGGTTCAGCTGAATATTCTTTTCTTACGATTTTTGCAGAAGAAAAAGATTTTTTCAGAAAATACGGTCTCAATGTTACGATGGTCACCTTTCCGACCGGTAAAGATGCGGTAGAGAGCCTTCTTGCCGGGAACGCAGATTGTGCCTATGCAGCAGAGTTTGTCGGTGTCTCGCTTCTCTGCCGGTCTCCTGATCCCGTTGTATCTCATCTTGCTATCATCGGAAGTACAGCAGAGAGTGAGGTGATATCCTTTGCAGTCAGGAATGATAGCAACATCACCCGACCCTCTGATCTGCAGGGAAAAAGAATTTCTGTCCCATTAGGGACCCAGGCTGAGTTTTTCCTCGGTCGTTACCTGGCACTTGAGGGAATACCGGAATCTGATCTCACGATTATTGGTAGTACTCCTGCCGGACTGATCAGTCAGGTAACAGCAGGAACAACCGATGCTGCCATTATCTGGCAGTCCCATGTCTATACCATCCGCAAGTTAATTCCAGGAGATGTAACCATCTGGCCTGCCCAGAAAGGACAGGTGTTCTTCTGGCTGACCTATACAACAAAAGAGACAATACAGACAAGACCGGAACTGCTGGGACGGTTCTTCTCTGCATTAAAAGATACAGAACAGTACCTGATTCTTCACCCCGACGAGGCAAGAAACTGCCTGCAGAATACTCTTACCCTCACCCCCGGGTATACTGATGAGATCTGGAATTCCACCCGGTTTGCCCTTTCACTGGATCAGAACCTGCTTATTGCAATGGAGGATGAAGCACGGTGGATCCAGAGAGAGAACCGGTCTGCATCGAAACCGATACCCCTCTTTCTCGATACTATCGATACCGGTATCCTGGATTTTGTCTCTCCCAAAAGTGTCAGGATCATCAGGTGAAGGATATGAAAATCCAGACGAAATTCCTTCTCATTATCACGATAATCGGGTTTTGTTTTCTTTTTGCCGGTTTTTCTCTCCTTGATACGATGCACCGGATCCAGATCCTTGATGATGAGATACAAAAGAGTAATCTGATTCTTACAGGATCCTATGAACTCAGTTACCTCACAAACGATCATCTCTTTCATCCATACGAAAAACGTCAGAATATCCAGTGGAGATCACGGTTTACGAAACTATCAGAGACTCTTTTATCATTAAAGGTGCAGGAACCGGCAGAATCGGTTCTTGCTGATCGGATACAAAAGAGCGCAACAAATCTTGATTCGATATATACCGGTTTTGTTGAGACAATAGAGATTGGAGAGCAGAAGAGTGGGTTTGTCGATCCGGATCTTATCCCGGTTATCTGGAGCAGATCCATTGTCCAGACACAAGGAATGATATCTGATGCTACGCAATTATCAGAAAGCCTTCGTAGTCGGGCTTCTGTACTCCATCAGAGAAACGATATCGAGGTGCTGGTACTCTTTTGTTTATCTCTTCTTGTTCTTGTTTTTTTTTCTGTGTTCATCTATCGGCAGTTCATCTCTTCCCTATCCGATCTCAGAGAAGGTTTCCAGGCTGTCGGGTCGGGAAACCTCAATTATCAGCTTCCGGTTAAGGGAAATGACGAGTTTGGTGAGGTCTCTTCCCTGTTCAACCAGATGACCGGAGATCTCAGGAGAATAACAACCTCAGTCTCTAACCTTACCGCTGAGATTGCGAAACGGGAAGCAACCGAGGAGGAACTACGAAAGAGTGAAGAGAGGTACCGGGGACTCTTCTCCTCCATGAGTCTGGGGGTGGCTGTCTATATACCGGTAGAAGACGGAGAAGATTTTATCTTTACTGATTTTAACCCTGCTGCAGAGAAGATTGACCAGTTACCACGCGAAGCGGTCATCGACAGATCGGTCAGAGATGTATTCCCGCGGGTCGTTGATTTCGGACTGTTTTCTGTATTCCAGCGGGTCGCACGAACCGGTGTCCCTGAGCAGTTTCCGATTTCCCTGTACCGGGACGAACGGATAGAGGGCTGGCGTGATAATTTTGTCTTCCGGCTCTCTTCCGGTGAGCTAGTCACCGTGTACAGGGATTCCACTGAACAGAAGCAGGCAGAAGATCGGATGCGGCGCGAACTCACCTTAAATGAGACTCTCCTTGATCTGTACCAGATGATAGATGCGCCTGAACAGGAGATCTATAATTTCGCGCTTGACGGGTGCCAGAAGATAACCGGGAGCCGGTATTCTTTTATCGGCAAAATTACTCCTGATGAATCGATGATGAACGTGATGTCATGGTCTCATTCTGTCATGGATTCCTGCAGTGTCACTGATAAGGATATCCACTTTCCCATCGCATCTGCCGGGATCTGGGGTGACTGTGTCAGGTTTCATGAGCCGGTTCTCATCAATGACTACTCGGCAGATTATCCCGGAAAGCATGGCATTCCCGACGGGCATGTTGAGATAACACGGTTCTTAGAAGTACCGATCATTGTCGGAACCGGTCTGTATGCAGTCCTTGCCGTGGCAAACAAGAAGTCTGTTTATACTGATGAAGATATCGGTGCATTAAAGACCTTTGGGAATATGATGGCGATCATCCTTGTCCGCAAAGAAACAGAACATGCACTGCTCCGGAAGAACAGGGAACTTGCAGCGGCAAAAGAAGAGATGGAATTGAAAAACACCATCCTGTCGACCCAGCTGGAAACGACCGTGGACGGGATTTTAATCGTGGATCAAGTCGGAACTGTGCTGCGATATAGCCAGAATTTCCTGGATATCTGGAGAATCCCTGAGGATCTCATACATTTACGGAGCGATGAAAAACTGCTGCAGTATGTGACTGACCAGTGTCTCGATCCAGATGCCTTCCTGTCCCGGGTCAGGTACCTGTATAGCCATGAGCAGGAGAAGAGTTTTGAAGAGATCCTATTGACGGATGGAAGGGTTCTCGAACGGTTTTCAGCCCCGATGATCGGGAAAGAGGGGGTATATTACGGGAGGGTCTGGTACTTCCGTGATATTACTGATAGGAAACGCATTGAGGAGAATCTTGTGAATTCTGAGGTCAGATTCAGGAGATTATTTGAAGCGGCAAAAGATGGTATCCTTATCATTGATTATCATACTGAAAAAATCATTGATGCAAATCCCTTTATTGCAGATATACTCGGCTATCCCCTCTCAGAGATTATCGGAAAGGCTCTCTGGGAAATAGGCACGATCCCTGATATATTTACCTCAAAACAACTCTTTTCGGAGTTGAAAAAAAATACGTATGTCCGGTATGAAGGGTTACCTCTGGTGTCAGTGAATGGAATTCATCATGATGTGGAATTTATCAGTAACGTTTATGCAGTTGATCATACGAAGGTTATCCAGTGTAATATCCGTGACATCACCGAGCGGAAAATTGCTGAGCAGAAATTAAGGGATAATGAGGAGCAACTCTCATTTGCACTTGAAGTGGGAGGATTTGGTACTTGGAAACTGAACCTTGAGACCGGAAGTATCATCCGGTCACCACTTTGGGACAGGATATTTGGATATGATGATCCCTCAATCGAATGGACCTATGACCGGTTTCTGGCCTGTGTTCTGCCTGAGGACCATAATGAGATATCAGAAAAGATGAAAGAGACCATCCGGACCCTTATTCCGTGGGATTTTGAGTGTCGGATCATCCTCAGGGATTCTGAAATCAGATGGATATGGATGAAAGGAATGCCGATGTCCGGACAGACGCAGGATATAAACACGATAACAGGATTAATTCAGGATATCACCGAACGGAGGCGGTTACAGGAAGATCTAGAAAATCTCACCAGAAATCTTGAGATAAAGGTTAATGAACGGACCCGGGAACTGGAACAGTCAAACACTCTCTTAGAGAAAGAGATTAAACAAAGAAGAATCTCTGAAAATATCAGTAATACACGTTCCGTGATGCTCAATGCCATCTTTGAATCGACACCGGACGGGATTATCGCGGTCGATACTGCAGGGAAGATACTGAAATATAATACTCACTTTGTATCCATGTGGCATATCTCTCCCTCACACATTCCGATACAGGAAATAACGCTCCTGATGGGAGATATCATCCCCCTGATAGAGGATCCGGAGATATTTATCAGGAAAATGGAATTTCCGTCATCCGGGAGCGATGCATATAATTACGGACTGATAGAACTGAAAACCGGTCAGTTTTTTGAGTATTATAGTTCCCCCCAGATACGTGATGATGAAAAAATCGGGAGTATCTGGAGTTTTCGTGATGTGACATCCAAGAGAAAGATGGAACTTCAGTTGGAATCTTCCCTGAATGAGAAAGAGATGCTCTTAAAAGAGATTCATCACCGGGTAAAGAACAATATGCAGGTAATCTCAAGCCTTCTTTTTATGCAGGCGAGGAGAATAACCGACGAGAAAGCAAAAGAGATCCTTCGTGAGAGCCAGAACCGGATAAAATCAATAGCACTCGTCCACGAGAAGGTATACCAGTCAGAATCTCTTGACCGGATAGATTACAACGATTATCTGAAAAAGATAACGATGCATGTTTTTGAGTCCTATCTCATTGATCCAAACCAAATAACCCTTCACATCAGTTCAGAAAAGGTATTTTTACCGGTTGACAAGGCAGTTCCCTGCAGTCTCGTGATAAACGAACTTCTCTCAAACTCGCTTAAGTATGCATTTCCTGATAACAGAACCGGAACGATAGATATTGAGATGACGTGTACGGATGACCGGTATCTTCTGGTATACCGGGATGATGGTGTTGGCATTCCGAAAGATACTGACTTTGTTTATCCGAAAACACTTGGCTTTGAGCTGATACAGGGACTTGTAAGACAGATAAACGGGACTATTGAGCAGGACAGAACCAACGGAACCGGCTATACGATACTATTTCCTGCATGATAAAAAGAATCTGACTTCTGAATAGTCTGTTTTTTAAGAAAAATAACACCGGATCTCATGATCCTGACGCAAAACCCTGATTTATAAAAAACACAGGTTTATATACTCTGACTTTCTGAATAACTACCATGATACTGTTTTACCGATCCTGTTTCTTCGGGGAATAAGAAAAGCAGGCGTTCCTGTTTTAAAAAAAAGCCAGGATAAAGCGGTATGGCACAGGGAGGGATCAAAGCCCTTTCATTGAGACGGTATATGCATGGATAAAAAGCGGATTTTGGTTGTCGAGGATGAATTTGTGACCGGCCTTGAGATCCAGGCACGGTTATCAGATGCCGGGTATGACGTACCGGTAGTCGTCGATAATGGCGATGAGGCGATTGCAAAGACAGCAGAGATACACCCTGATGTTGTCATGATGGATATTGTTCTTAAAGGAGAGATGAACGGGATCGAGGCCGCCCGGAGGATCAGAGAACAGTTTGGGATACCGGTTATCTACCTGACTGCCCATTCAGATTCTGCAACCATAGATCAGGCGGTTACCACCGAGCCGTTCGGGTACCTGATAAAACCACTGGACGAACGGGCACTAATCACCGCCATCAGGATGGCTCTCTATAAACATGCCATGGACCAGGCACTGGCCGGAAGCGAGAGACGCTACCGTGCGATAGCAGAACTTGCAGAGGATGCCATTCTTATCTGTTCCCGGGACAGGATTGTCACGTTTATCAATACCGCAGGAGGCAGATTTTTTCATGTGAACCCTGATGAAATTGCCGGAAAATCGATACCCGGGCTGATACCCGGGAAATTATCAGACCACCTCTGTACCCTTATCGATTCCGTTTTTTCATCGAAAAATTCATCACGGGAGACACTGGCAGGGATGCTTGATGATTCCATGGTCTGGTTTGATACAACCGTCATCCCGGTGGATTCTGAAGATGGGACTGTTATCGAGGTTATCTGTCATCTGAACAATGTTACCCGGATGGTTCTTCTTGAACAGGAGATCGAGAAGAAAGGTATCATACAGATTGAACAGAACATGGAACAGTTCCAGATCTTAAATGACAAGATACGAAACCCTCTCTCCATCATCATCAGCCTTGCCTCACTTGAGGAGAAAGAAGAGAACCGGTTGATAATCGAACAGGCAAAAAAGATAGACGATATGGTCGCTCAACTGGATAAGGGGTGGATCCGGTCAGATTCCATCAGGGCATTTCTTTTAAAGCACTATGGTCACGGAAAAGAACTTTCATAAGATTGTGATCCTTCTCGATTTGTATATTTCCCTGTTGTATGAAAGGAGATATTATGAAGCAGCAGGATCTATCCTGGTTTCGTGTATTGGTTTTTTTATCGGTGAATCATTCTGCCTTTCTGACAGACGGATACCAGATATGATTGTGGGGAAATAATGAAGATTCTTATCATCGATGATAACGAGGTCCTCTCCGGACTGTATGAGAAGATTATTGCAGGGGAAGGATACGAGATTTCGGTCGAGAATAAAAGTGATAATGCATTGGAACGGATACGGGCAGAAAAGCCTGATATTGTCCTTCTTGATATCATGATGGAACCCTTGTCAGGATGGGAGGTTCTCGAGCAGGTTCGCGACGATCCCGATCTGCATGATACCCTGGTTATTATTCTTACCGGCAAGATGATGACAATAGAGGAAGCCGTCACATACGGGATGCAGATAGACGGCTTTGTTTTAAAACCTCTTGAGAAGTCGATGCTTGTAACCGCAATACAAGATGCGATAACCATCCTCTCGGCAAGTGAGGAGCGGTATCGCCGGGCAGCAGAAGCAGGGATGTCTGCAGATGATGCTGCATTATGCCAGAGAATGTATCGAAAAAGATGTATGCTTGAATACTTAAAAGACTTTATTGGAAAACAGGAGCGTATGCTTCAGATAAGACCGGGTGTGGAGACGGAGTATAATGATATCATTCTTGAGCTGAAACGTTTAATTGAGAGAAACGCAGATGAATTTGACAGAATTGAGAAGATCTGTCCCTGAATACTGAATAAATATTGGTTATTGCTTTTTTATCAGATCTCCTGCCAGCAGCAGGGTATCCCGTACCTGTGCATACTCGACCCAGGCAACATCAAGATCTGATATTAGTTGCATGATGTGGGTTACCCGTTCATCGGTACTCCTGTCTTTCTGATCTGCCTTAAGAACGATCTGAATCATCTCAAGAAACGGCCTTTTTAATTCCTTGTACAGGGTATTGAGTTTCTCGAGTGTATCGTACAGTTCTTTGAACGTATCTTCCATCTGCCTGAGATCAGCAAATGCCTTCTTCTCATTTGTGATATCCCTGATAATCGTTACGATATGGGTTACTTCCCGGTACTTTTTTAAGGGAATCCTGTCAAACTGCAAAAAAACGAGGTCTTTTCCCCGTTTGAACTTTTTTATCCTGCTGTCATTATCCCCGGATCGAAACATCTCCTGGATCTCCTGCATGTCAGCAAAGACCTGGAAATGAGATGTCTCAAAGATAGGACGGTTCAGCATATACTTGCTGATGCCGGCATTTCTCGCGACATCTGCAAACTGCTCGTTGTATCCGGCAAGCATCATTCCTTTATCAATAACAAACGCCGGAAGATTCAGTGTTTCGGTAAAGGTTATCAGGTGCTCTACGATATCAGGCCCGAGGTATTTATCCCCGGGTTCCTGCAGGTTTGTATCCCTGACCAGATAGAGAAGACGAATCTCTTCCGGTTTCTCTCCTAAAACAAGACCGGTTGAGAGCATCACCGGTATTTCGGTACCCCCTTTTGTTTTGAGTGCCACCTGATCAGGCATGATGACCCGTAAAGACCGGTGCGGTACTGCTGTTGATTCGCTCTCTGCAGAGGATATTTCTTCAAAGAGCATAGAAAAGGGTATTTTCTGAAGTTCACCAAGGGAGTAACCGGAGAGTGTTCCTGCTGCCGGGTTTTGATACTCGATGGTTCCCGCTCCGGTGGTAATGATAGCAGCAACCGGGGATGAAGCGATATCTTTGTACAATCCGGAATCTGCCTGAGACGTTACCTCCTCATGTAACTTCTTCCTGACCCGGTCTTTATGGAGGCTCATCTCGATGTTCGTCATCAGTTCCCGTTCTTTGAACGGTTTGAGCAGGTATCCTGATGGCGATACCGAGATGGCACGTTCCAGCGTTGCCTTGTCCGAGTGTGCGGTAAGAAAGATAATCGGGATATCATAGAGGTCCATGATTCGTTTCCCTGCAGTGATACCGTCCATATCTCCTTTCAGACGGATGTCCATAAGAACGAGATCCGGCATCGTCTCGCCCGCTTTCTGAATGGCTGATTCACCGGTGATCGCCTGCCCGACCGTGACGTATCCCATGGAATGCAGTTTCTGCTTTATCTCCATCGAGATTATCATCTCATCTTCTACAATCAGGATCTTACTCCCCGGTGGCATCAGTTCCCTCCCGTATCATGAATCCCTCAGATAGGGGAATTTTCATCTGTACAAAAATACCGTTATCAGATTCCATGCGTATCTCTCCGCTTGACTGAAAGACCAGGTTCTGGATAAGTTGCATCCCGAGTGAGTCACAGTTTTCTAAGATAAACGATTCCGGAAGACCTTTCCCGGTATCCCGGTAGGTGATATCGATCCATTCCGGTTGGTTACGGGAGACCCGGATGGTAATTGTTCCCTGCTCTCCTGCCCTCAGTCCATGCTTGAACGTGTTTGTTAATAGTTCATTGATGATAAGCCCAAGCGGGATCCCTGCATCGATTGTCATCTCGATATCAGGATCACAGGCAATATCGAGGGTTATTGTCGATTCATCACCAGAAAAATCGGCAACCATGGTTTCCCCAAGGGACTGTAAGTACTCACGCAGGTTTACACTCACGAGGTTATCTGTCCGGTATAACTTCTCGTGGATAATTGCCATCGAAAGGATACGGTTCTTTCCTTCCTGCAAAATACCAACGATATTGGGATCCTCGATCATGCTGCTCTGCATCCGCAACAGACTGACGATAATCTGCATGTTGTTCTTGACCCGGTGATGAACTTCCCGAAGCAGTATCTCTTTTTCAGCAAGAGACCGGAGAAGATTCGTTTCAGAGATCTTCTTTTCCGTAATGTCCATGATACTCCCGATGACTGCGGGATGTCCCTGGTACGTGAACTGGCTGATGAGGTTCTCAAGGTAGATAATCCTGCCGTCAGCCGTAACGGCCCGTATCTCATAGTCATATGTCTCGTCCGGTCTGCTGATGACCTGTTGATGGTTTTTTATCGCAAGAGCCCGGTCTTCTTCGTGAAAAAGGGATGATATAATCATTTTTTCAAGTTCATTACGTGAATATCCGAGAATCTCTGACATTCGGGGATTCGCATACACGATACCAAAATCCTGCATCAGGTAAATTCCGACAAGGGATCGCTCAACCGGCCGGCGGAATAATTCTTCGGTCTGATACCGTTCGATAACCGATCCGATAATACCTGCAGCAGTAATAAGCGTATCTATCTCTGCTGACGGGATGAGATCCTGAGAATGAAAGCAGAGGATTCCGATGACACCCCAGAGAGAATCGCTGGTGTATATTCCGAGAAGAAGGTACATAAGGGGCGATACCGCTTCATAAACTATGCTTTCTTCGGGAAGGATCTTTCGCACTGACCCCTGGGCAACCGGATTAGATTCAAGGCTCTTTCTTCTTTTCTGAATTACTTTCCGGAGAAGATCATTCCATTCTTCAGGTACCGGCTCTTCATGATGCGTCTTTGACCAGGAAGAAATAATATGGCACGACTCTTTGGAATCTGATTCTTCCAGCCGTGCAAAAAAGACCATGTCCTTTTCTGTTGACTCTCCAAGCAGAGAGAGGCACAACGGGATCCGGGATTCCCAGTCCTCACTCCGAACAAAGAGGTAGGCAATAGAACTGACGGCACTCGATATTCTGTCCCGGGTCATCAACTCCTGTCTTGTAGAAACCAGATCGGTAATATCAAGAGACGTGCCCACGATACCGGTCACGGTTCCATCCTGATCATGGACCGGAACAACAGAGGATATCAGGGATACTTTCTTTTTTTCCCGGTTTGTGATCTCTTCTTCACAGTTATACGCAGGGATATCACTGGTAATGACCTGCATCTCCACCTGCCGGTGTTGTGCAGCAACTTCAGGCGGGAAGAGATCCTCATCGGTCATCCCTTCGACCGATGTCAGTTCAGTCTCAAGAAAAGAAAGAAACGGTCTGTTAGCAGCACGATACCTGAGATTCTCATCTTTCATATAAATCCGGGCCGTCGAGGATGAGAGAATTGCCTGGATTCGTTCATAATAGTCATGGAGATCCCGCTCAGCCTGCAATCGTTCACTGATATCCCTGCTGATGCAGAAGAGTACCGGCCGGTCTCCCCATTGTCCCATCGTTCCTCTTGTATCAACAGGAATCGTGTTTCCGTCACGGGTGAGGAAAGGATAGGTATTTTGTATCTTCCCTTTGTTTTCCGTAAGGCCGATGAACTGAATAACAATAGCATCCCTCGAATCGGCAGGATACAGGATGTGAATCGGCTGGCCAATGAGTTCCTCCTCCTCGTATCCCAGTGTTCTGGTGACAGCCTGGTTGAGATTGAGGATGGTCCCATCCAGATCTGCGACGATAACGAGTTCTTCCATCGCATGATAGAGTTCGCTTAATTCTTTCTCCCTGACCCTGACCAGTTCTTCTGACCTGATTCGGACAATAGCATTGCCAAGATGAGATGCAAGGATCTCCATGGTATCCTGTACTTCATGGGAGATAGGATGTTTGGTATCACTCAGAAACGAGAGCACACCGAGAAGATGGTCTTTTGAGAACACCGGTATATGACCCCTTGTGACCCGTGTCCCGGTTGCAGTTCCGGGCACGGTGTTGTACATGATATCTGTCTGTACGCGATCCTTTCTGGCAGATTCAGCGATAAACCAGCTATCAGTTTCAGGAGAGAGGTTACTGGTTACCTGGAGATCTGTTCCCCCTGTATTTAAATAAAAAAGGGTGATACAACCCCTGGTACTTTGCGCAAGACAGAGTATTGAGGCAAGACCCGCTTCTGAGATCTCGTGCAGCGTGGATGCAGCCGAGATATGGTTTATAAGGTCACGCTGAACCCTGATAAAAAAATCACGCTGACGAATTCCTGTCAGAATCCCCTCTTCTGCTCTCCGTTTTAAAACAGCACTCCGTATCTTTTGTGCAATATCTGCAAAAAGGATGGATGGCTCATCGGTCTTTAACTGTACAAAGTCAACACCGGCATTGATAGCGTCAAGGATGATAGACGTGGTATCCATGGCAGTAAGGAGGATAAACGGAATAACCGGTGATATTTTCCGTACCTCCTGAAAAAATGAGATACCATCCAATCCGGGCATGCGATAATCTGAGAGAACAATGTCAGGATTATGTTTCCTGATAGCATCAAGTGCGGTGAGTGGTGATGTATAGGGAAAAACCATGAAATCATCGTAATTCTTGAGATATGCATCAATAACATCGACAAAGTCCTGTTCATCGTCGACTGCAATAATTGTGATCATGGATATTCGTGCTGGTAATGTAGAGATATCATTATGAGAAGAAATACGTATTGGTTCCCCTGTTGCGGGCAAAAGACTGCAGAAATTATTCCTCACATCAGCCTGAAATCCTGGTGCAAACATCTTTATACAAATAGTAGTAACAGTCAGACAACATGAACCTGCGGACGAAGGTGATCCTCCTCTATCTCTGCATCATGATCGTGGTGCTTATCTGTATCGGAGGAGTACTGCCGTCTGTGATGCATGGAAGCAATCTCGCTGCAATTGAGTCTGATACATTCAACCAGGTTCAGCATATCGATTTTGCCCTGACCCGTTTCATCGGTGAGGTCAAAAACGATGTACGCGAGATAGCTCTTCATGAGAATGTCCGCAACCCTGATGACACCGGGTTTACCACGTTTTTATCAGCAAACGAGACCAGCTTTTTATACCAGATAGGAGATCGGGAAGAGAACGTCATCGAGGTCTTAGATTCGTTACGGCTCACCCATCCGCATGTGAACTCGGTGTACATGGGAAGGGAGACGGGGGTGTTTGTCAGGTCCCATGAAAGAATGAGGGCGACGCAGTATGACCCCCGGACAAGGCCATGGTATATCCTTGGAAAAGAGAACCCGGGCCGTGTCATGATGACCGAACCGTACCCCTCGGTAACCTCGTCAGATGTAAACATCGGGATCGTAACGGCACAGGTTTACCCGAACAATACCGTATACGGGGTTATCGGGGCTGATATCACCCTGGTAAACTTAACCGATTATATCTCGTCCGTTACCATCGGAAAGGAGGGTGAGATAATTCTTACCAACCAGACCGGAACTATCCTTGCAGCAAAGGATCCTTCCCTTCTCTTTACCAATGTGAGCACCCTTCTGGATGACCAGACTGGTCTGTTCCTCTCAGGAGAGAAGGGAATTCTCACCCTTCATGATCAATTTCTCATGTATTACACCTCACCTGACCTTTCCTGGAAGTACTGTGTCATTTACCCGTTCTCTGAAGTAGAAACCATCATCAGGGACTCTATCATATCAATCCTCGCGATAGTCTTTGTCGCTCTCCTCCTCCTTTCATTTCTCACCCTTGTGCTTGTCGATCACACGATAATAAAGCCACTTTCGGGTCTTACCCGGACTGCCCGGATTATCACCGAGACCCAAGATCTCAACCAGGAGATAAAGATCGATGCATCGGGAGAGATTGGGGATCTTACATGGGCGTTTGGATCGATGATAGAGACGATCCGAAAAGGGGAATTGGATCGGGAAGAGGCCCTGTCAGAGCTTGCCTCATACCGGGATCACCTGGAAGATCTGGTCAGGGAACGTACAGCACAACTCGAAGAGGCAAACGCCGGTCTTGAGAAGGCAAAAGAGAGGGCAGAGATGGCAGATCATCTCAAGTCTGCCTTTCTTGCGACGATGTCCCACGAACTGCGGACACCGCTCAACTCGATAATCGGGTTTACCGGTATTATTCTCCAGGGGCTGACCGGTCCCCTTAACCCGGAACAGGAGAAACAACTCGGAATGGTCCAGAACAGTGCCCGGCACCTGCTGGCACTGATAAACGATGTCCTTGATATCTCAAAGATTGAGGCGGGGGAGTTATCAATCGGATCCGAACCGGTTGATATCACGGCATCAATAATGACGGTTGTCGATACCATGCAGCCGATAGCTGCCGGGAAAGGGCTTGTCATAACCACCGATCTCGCCCCTGATACCGGGATGGTTATGGGTGACAAGCGCAGGATAGAACAGATATTCATGAATCTCTTAAGCAACGCGGTGAAATTTACCGAACAAGGTTCTGTGACCGTCCGGTCTTTTCGCACCACAGAAACGGTAGTGGTATCGGT
>JAFGOM010000110.1 GCA_016926505.1 Methanospirillaceae archaeon | reverse complement strand
GCAGCCTGCGAAACGACCGGATATACCCGTGGGGAACTGATTAAGAAGAAATTCATCGAACTCATCTTCCCGGATGATATTCCCAAAGCATGGGGCAACTTCCGGAAAGTCGTCGAGACCGGCAGAGAATCGGCAGAAATTCGGTTTGTTACCCGGAACGGGGAGATCCGCTGGTGGATCGTCAAGGCTATCAGATTAAACGCAGTCCGGATCCTTGCGACTACCAACGACATCACCAACCGGAAGGCAGCAGAGGAAGCCCTCCGGACCGCAAACAAGAAGCTCCAGATCCTCTCTGGTATCACCCGGCACGACATCAACAACCAGATCATGGCACTTGAAGGATACCTTGATCTCATCAGGTCTGAGATCGAACAACCCGGACTCTCCGGGCATCTCTCAAAGGCAGAGAAGGCTGCTGCCACCATTAAGAAACAGATCGAGTTTACGAAAATCTATGAGAATCTCGGTCTTCACACCCCCACCTGGCAATCGCTCTCAGCAATCATCGAGGCGATCGATGATTCCCGCATTCCCATCCATCATGACTGCAAAGGTTTTTCAGTCTATGCTGATCCGATGTTTGAGAAAGTTCTCTCCAATCTCTATGATAACACCAGACGGCACGGAGAGGGGGCGGATGATGTCATGATCCGGTGTTTTGAGCAGGATGGTAATCTGTTAATAACCTGGGAAGATAACGGTCCCGGCGTTTCGGATGACCAGAAGGAGCGGATCTTTACGAAGGGCTTTGGAAAGAACACCGGATTTGGTCTCTTCCTCTCCCGCGAGATCCTGGGTATCACCGGGATGACGATCCGCGAGATCGGCGAGGAAGGGAAGGGGGCGAGGTTTGAGATTACGGTACCGCATGGGATGTGGCAGTATACCGGAGAGAGTCAATGATGCCCGAACCGGTCTGCGTCATCTGCTACGAAAAAGCCCGGGTTTTTGTCGGAAAAAAGAGAAACATTGACCAGCATACCCGAACGCACAATACACACAACCCACAGTCCGGAATAATGAAACATAATCTCCCACTCTATCTCCCTGCAATCTCTAACCAATTACATGCCCTGGGACAATTGGAGTGATTGAGGTTTTCTCCTCTGCAATGAGCCTCGTGTCCGGGTAAAATCCTGCCCATCCAAACCACATCAGATCAAAACCAGGAACCGGGATCAGCTGCACCCCTTTCATGGATCCCTCCTTTCCGGTTCCGTTCAGGTGCCAGATCGAATCTGTCTGAGTATCTCTTATTTCATCTCCTGCTGAGGTAAAGGAGAGGAGATTATCAAAAATAGTGCGCTCAAAAATCCTGACGGTATCCAGTTCCGGGTCATAGCAGGCAACAAGCGGAACAGTTCCCATCCCAAACTCAACGATACTCCTCTCCCGAAGGAAGGATTTCCTGACTGCAAGTCTCTCGTTTAAAAGACGGATGCCATAAACGACCTCTTTGTCCGGGAGTCTCGGGTCACTGTTCAGGACCGGAAAGAACGGGCCTCCTGAAAGGTAGTATCCATCCGGATCATCATAAAACCCGTATGGGTCTGCATGATACGGTCTGACATGACCTGTTTCCTGAGATAAGACCCGTGCATGAGGGTAGCGTTGTTTTGCCTTCTCATAGGTGGTCCGGATAACCGGGTACAGGTTTAGATATAACCTGGCTCTCTCTCCCTGGACTGACAGTCCCATAATCTGCGACCAGTAACTCCCGGTGTCCCGGTCATACATGACAAGATTACTGTTGAGCAGTTTTCCTGATGTGCCAAAGGTTGTCGTTTTACCAGATATCGTCCGGTTATACCCGATCGCTGATCCAGTCAGCGGGCAGTAGGTGATTGCGACCGGGATACCGTCGATCGTATCACTGACGATCTCATGCCATACCATGATCAGCCGGGGGTATATCCTGGCACTGTTTTTTTATTCGATGAGAAAGACAATATCCGTGTTATCCACGAACTGGTCTGCCTCTTCTACCGTGATAAAGAGGGGGGTATCTATGGCCGGGATGCTGTCCCTTGCAGTTCCTCCGGATATAATCTGTGATGCAAAAAAGTCCTGATCTGAACTATCCGGTCCGGCGATGCGAAAAGAATCAGGAGATATTTCAGGGGTATCAGAGGTACAACCGGCAGCAAGAGTGATTGCCAGGAATGCCATGCACAGCATCAAGACCCGGGATGAGTACATATGCTAATGGGGAGTTCATGAATCTTAAAAGAAGTGTGTGACAGGAGGATATTTTATCCCGCCTGTATCTCTTCATTCACCGTGTCGATTATCTATTTCTTTATCGCTCTTGATCGTATCAGTAATTCCCAGTAAATATCGATTAGGCTAGTTACTAAGTTAAATCTAAAAAGAGGAACAGAGTCCTGGATATGTCTGAATTAGCACAGGCGAATCTTTCCTATCCAAACAATTCATGTGAAATCCACGCTGTGTTAGTGAGAATTATAAAAATGAAAAGGTCCACGATGTCCGGGACCGTTCCAGTTTGGTACAGGACGTACCAATTTTACAGGATTATATTGACATATCCGGGTTGTCCGATCATTTAATAACCTCATGCAGTGCATAAAGGTTCAAAAAGGGTATTTCTTTAATTTAAATCCCTAATTCTTTGATTGCACGCTGAAGATCATCCTGTGAGATGATCCCGTTTTTTTGTAGCCTTTCGATATCTGCTTTCACTTCTTCTTTGGAAAGTCTATTAGTTAACAAATGGTCTTTTAATAAAAGTATTATACCCTCTGCTCTTCCTTTTTCAATTCCTTTTTCAATTCCTTTTTCAATTCCTTTTTCAATTCCTTCTTCTATGCCCTCTGCTTTTCCTTCTGCTTTGTATTCAGCAATCCACCTGTTAATCTTTTCTGATATCATTTTGTCCCCTCTAAATGGATTAGGATTTTTTATTTCTTCATGGCCGGGTAATATACTATACTCAAATACCAGACTAAAGTCTTTCCGTAACTCTTCAAGCTCTTCATTCTTCGCCATCCATGCATTGAGCCGTTCACCAAGTTCGTACAGTTCATAGCTTGTGGATGACTGTTCAAGCTTGAACAGCGATGCGGTAAGATTTCTCTCTTCAACCTTTTTATCTACATCAATTCTATGTTCATCAAGTATGATATAAGGGACAGAGGGTCGCATATGCATAAGACCTCTTGGTATCTCACCGATGGCATCCCTGATATCAGCAGGGATCTCCCATGGGATCTCTCCGTTGTATAATACCATAGGAATAACTGCAGGAAGTGGTTTAGTTGGTAAAATGTGTTTAGTCCTGATTAAATCCTGCCAGAGCAAGGACATATATGACATTATCCGAACCGGCATTGAAGGGTCTGGCTGGGACTGAAACTCAATGAGAAGATAGAGAATAAGAGATGTATCTCCCCATTTGACCTGCCAGATAATATCATCTTCTCGCTCCCTTAAATCATCAGTCACATAACTCCCATTACATCGTTTCAAAGATCTCATATCGCATACTTCTGCAAGTTCCTGATGCACAAACCCGCGTATTAGATCGGCAATCATCTCCGGATGACTAAAAAGCCTCTTATATGGATGGTCATGATCGGTCATTTTTGTCCCGTTAATATCCGGTATATCTCTAAGTAAGACTGGATATCATAACAATCGTTGGAAACGAAAGCAGAAATAGTACCTGATATGGAGACAGATATCCTGATTTATGCTCATACTAATACCCTGTTTACGCCTGCTTGTGGATGTATCCTGAAACGGTATAGTATAATCACGGGAATGTTTTCCCTGCATCAGGCTAGTACAAGAAGTACTTAAAGCATACAATCAGGCACTCACCCATTACCCGGATGCAGGATATGTATAAAACAACACAAGATCTGCCTGACGTTTATCCTTGTCAGTATGATGAAGCAATACAATCCTTTACCCGCTCCCTTTCGTCATACCGGAACATGCAGACACGTGACAGAACCTCGCTGTTATATGAAAATGACAGAGAGAAATGAAGAAGCCCTCGATGCTTACAGTATGGTTACCAGTCTTTACTCTGCTCATGCCAAAAGCCGGGTATACCATGGGGACCCTTGCTGACAAAAGGAGGGAATAAAAGATACACTCAAGGCAGTGGATGCAGTCAGGGAACGACGTTCCAGAGGAATCAGAGGTCTGAACCGGGGGCGGCCTAATGCAAACGTGGCAGGAATGATGAGGCTCGCGTCTGTTTTGAGCAGGTAGTTCTGTTTGATCCTGATTATTATGAGGCGGTGGCGAATCGGGAGCTGATTTAGAGATATATGAGCGATAATGACAATCAAATCTCTCCCGTCGCACACTTTTGGTAGGTTTAACGAATTCTCCGATTCAGGAAACTATAACGAATAGGTGCAAACGGGGAGATCCTGAGT
>JAFGOM010000109.1 GCA_016926505.1 Methanospirillaceae archaeon | reverse complement strand
GTAATGGTTCATGGAAATGAAGCATTTAGTTGGGTTTACAGAAAATGACAATATTTTTACAGATATTTTAGTTCAGACGGGTTTGAAGAGAAATTATGCAAAAGTACTCGTATATCTTTCAAAAAATAAAAATCTCACATCCCGTGATATTGAACGGGGAACAGATCTCAGGCAGCCGGAAGTAAGCATCGCGATCAATTATCTGCGTAGAAGGGGTTGGGTTAAGATAAACAGCCTGTTAACAGAGAATAAAGGAAGACCGGTAAAAATATATACGCTTCATATGCCGATACAGGAGATCTTAAACCAGATTGAGAATGAAAAAAGAGAGGATTTTAAACAATATATTTCGCTCTTAGATCAGGCCCGTACCATTATCTTCTGATTGTGCAGGTACAATCCTGCATCCCGTATCTCCGGCGATGATAACTCTCGTTTTTTTTGTAAATCCGGAAAAAATTCCGCATCCGACTACACCGGGAAGCATGGTAATGACCGATTCAAGTAAAACAGGATCAAACAAAAAATCAGGAGTATAATCGATAACGATATTACCATTATCTGATATCACCGGCCCGTCCTTTTTCTGACCTTCACGGACTATAACCGTACCTCCCATCTTTTTTAAGGCTAATATAACAGGGTAGAGACCAAAAGCAATAACTTCAACGGGAATCGGGCCGGTTAAGGCAGAAACACATTTTGATTGGTCAGCCACGATAAGGAGTAAATCAGAAACCTGTGCAACGATTTTTTCCCTGACATGAGCTGCACCTCTGCCCTTTATTAACTGAAATGTGGGATCAATCTGATCTGCACCATCAATGGTAATATCAATATGGCTGACGAGATCGAGAGATGTTAACGGAATCTGATGATTCATAGCTCTCATCGCTGTCTGGATGGAAGTAGGGATACATTGAATACAAAGACCGGTTTTTATCCGTTCTCCCAGTTTTTCGATAGTATATGCCACGGTAGATCCGGTACCAAGACCAACAATCATCCCATCGTGCACCATGGTAGCAGCCTTCTCTCCGGCCATCTGTTTTATGCGAGTAATATCCATAAAATAATTACCAATTCTGTTTTAGAACAATATTCTATGATTCCTGGTTTTTCGATCACAGGTATTTTTCATCACAATGAGAGAATCCCTGACAATGATCGGCGTAATGACTCTGTTCCGGAATAAGCAGTGCAATCAAGAGTTATTGGTGTTACTGATATCTCTCCTTGAGCAATGGCATGAACATCAGTACCTTCTTTGGCGTCGCGAATAAGGGGACCGTTTATCCAGTAATATGGTCTTCCCCTGGGATCCAGTCGTTCTTCAACACCGGTAACAAATAATTTCTCAGCCAGACGGGTGATCCGGTACCCTCCCCGAACGTGGGATGGAATATTTACATTGATAACATCAACACCTTCCGGAAACCCATGCTTTAAGATTTGGGTCATTATCTCTCCGATAACTTTGTGAACCGGTAAAAACATTCCCGGGGAAGAGATTGAATGACCAAATTTATCACCCTGATCCTGGACCTGTAAAGAGAAGGCAATACCATGAAATCCCTGGTTCGCTGCTTCAAGAGCTGCACCAACCGTCCCGGAGGTCATTATCGATTCAAAGGAGAGGTTTTCCCCGATATTTATCCCTGATATCACAATATCAGGATTCCAGTTTAGTGCATGAAGACCAATAATGACCGAATCAGTGGGTGTTCCCCCTACCGCATATGCAATCTTCCCGTTATGCATAACCTGTGAAGCCCGGATAGGTTCAAAAATCGAGATTGATCTGCCTACAGCGCTCTGCTGGGTTGCCGGGGCACAGACCAGAACATCTCCGAATGGAAGCAGTGCTTCATAGGCTGCCCATAATCCGTCTGAATTGACTCCGTCATCATTCGTGAGCAGTATACGTTTTTCCATGCTGGTACTTCCGTACTATGGATCTTAGAGAAGATTAATGAGATACCTGTGAATCGATTCAAAAAAAAAAATAGGACAGAATGAGTACTTCATGATATACTGGAATAAAACACTCTCCGTTTTTTGCCGCTGTCATTATAGAGGACGATATCCCATGTGTACCTGATGAAGATATTATTGGCTGAATACACCATGTCACACGATCCTTCTCTGGCACCGGAAGGTTTAGCCATGTATCACGCTCTGAAAGATAGTTTTCATAATTGTGGCCATAGCGTTGTATCCCCAAAACCCGGTGCTGAATTTAAAGAGGAGATCCTGACGCTCGGACCTGCCTGTGATCTCGGTCTTATCATTGCACCGGATCATCTGCTTGCGCGATATACCAAGTGTTGCGAAGATACCTGCAGAAGCATCGGCTGTAACTCGATGACTATCGCTATCTGTGCCAATAAAAGAACAACATCACGGATACTCTCACAGCATGGGATTGATGTGCCCCGGGAAGTAACGAACGGCATCAGGATTATTAAACCAATAATGGGAGCCGGTTCACAGGGGGTACGGATAACCGATGAACCCTGTAATCGCGATGAATTACAACAGGAATATATTTCCGGGGAGTCGTTAAGTGTCAGTCTTATTGCCGCACGGGTTTGCGGGGAGTCATGCACCTGCTATAGTGGGAAAAAACCTCTTGTTTTAAGTGTAAATAAACAGGATATCAGGATTGATGATACCGGTTATTTCCATTATAGAGGGGGAAAGATACCCTATCCCCATCCACGACAGGATGAAATAAAAGAGATTGCAATAAACACGGTAAAGGTCCTCGGGTGTCAGGGGTACATTGGAATCGATATGGTAGTAAATGAAAAACGGGTGGTTGTTGTTGATGTAAATCCCCGTCCGACAGACAGTATAATCGGGCTTTCCAGGGTCCTTGATAATGAGATTGGAGATCTGCTGATCCGGGCAAGTTATGGTGATCTGCCGGATGCGGTACAGATCACGAACAATATCCGGTTTGACATTACAGGATGAATTCAGAATGATACTGGGAATAGATATTGGCGGTGCAAACCTGAAAATTATTACCGATAATGGTATGTATCTTCACTATTGTCCGTTATACAGGGATGCACCCCTGCAGGAGATCATACAGAATTACGCAACCGGAACAGATAGTGCTGCTGTAGTGATGAGCGGTGAACTTGCGGACTGTTTTCCTGACAAAGATGCCGGAATATCCCATATCGTAAACCGGGTGAAAGATATTCTTCCCCATGCCTGTTTCTATGGTATTGACGGATTGTTTCATACAAAACCGGGAAGAATGCTTGCAGCAGCCAACTGGCTTGCTTCAGCTGATTTTTTAAAGGAGATCTATCCACGTGCATTATTCGTGGATATCGGGAGCACCACTACCGATATCATTCCTCTCCCACACTTTTTTCACCTAAAAAACCAGACCGATTTAACCAGGCTTCAAAACGGGTTCCTTGTTTATACCGGTATTCTTCGAACGCCCGTATCAGCGGTAACCGGTACTTTACTTATTGGAGGGATACCCACTCCTGTCAGTAGTGAATATTTTGCAACGACTGCCGATGCATGGCTCGTTTCAGGAAAAATCAATGAATCATTGTATACCTGTGAAACAGCTGATAAAGCGGGAACAACCAGTCCTGACGGTATGCGTCGTCTTGCACGGGTTGTCTGTTGCGACCTTCGTGAACTCTCCCCGGATCAGATAAGAGAGATCGCAGATGAGATAATCAGTAAACAGGTACAACTGATTGCCAAAGCAGTCGATCGCATTAAAAAAACCTTCAACATTGACCAGATCATCACGGCAGGGATCGGAGCACCACTTCTCTCTCACATCCTCGGGGCAGTTCCACTCAAAGACACTCTGGGAGAATATGCCGATGCATTACCTGCATATGCAGTTCGTGAGGTGTTTTTACGCAACCAAAAACAATAACCTGCATATTCATTCTTGGATCCCTTGCAATAACCGCGTTATCATTCATCATGCACAATCCGTTTCTTCTTTTTGTATTAATCTTCCCCTTTATCCCTTTCATGCAACAAAGGAAGAAGATCAAACGCTGTATGATATGTGGATGGCAGACCAGAGACGATGAACAGTACTGTCCTTATGATGCCACACCCTTAACCGAGGTCAGGGAATAAACCTGAAATCAGCAATCATATCCTTCTACCCGACTGATAACCATAAAATTAAATTTTGCGGTTTCCAGATGATTATCAGGAAATAAATATAATTCCACTTTCATTGAATTATTCATCTTAGCTGACATCTTAATTCACGAAAAGAAACGATATTTTTTATCATAATAGGTAAAACGGTATGGAGTATCGAATATGATTGAACCGGTTGATGAAGATTTACTTGAGCACCTTTTTTTGTCAGAGAAAAATGGGAAGCAATCGGTAACCAGAGAAGAGATTGCAAATGCATTAAATCTCCCTTTATCAGAACTGGATGATATTCTCCTAAATCTGGCAGGTAGTAATGACATTGTGCTTGGAAAAAATGCTGATATCTCACTCACTCAAAAAGGGCGCAGAACCGGTGAGAAGATAAGCAGAAAACACTCTGTTCTTGAGTGTTTTTTACATGAGATGCTCGGTATGTCAATGGATACAGCATCGAAACAAGCCTGTCTCATCGAACATAATACCTCCGATGAGACGATAGATCGGCTCGATCACTATCTTTCTGCCGGTTATCGCTGGTGTCGTCATCGCAAAAAAAGCAGGCAGGAAGAGAGGGAATACCCATCAATCGGGACGTTTCAAGAGGGAGACAGAATATTGATTACGGTTATGAACGCATGTCCCCGTACCAGGCGTCTTATGGATATTGGCATTCTTCCGGGCGAGACAATTATAATAAAACGAAAATTAGGTGCGAATAAGAGTATCGTTATCGAAGTAAAGGATATTGAGATCTGTTTAAGTCCCGAGATTGCATCCATCATCACCGGTGAGAAGGTCGGATGAAAATCGGGATAATCGGGAACCCAAACGTTGGTAAATCCCTGATCTTTTCCAGTCTTTCCGGGGTCGGCGTAGAGGTAACCAACTACCCGGGAACAACAGTAGGACTTCAGTCGGGAACGGTCTGCTGTCAGAAGAATCAGATTGAACTTCTTGACCTTCCTGGTATTTATTCTCTGGACGGGTTATCTGATGAAGAATCACTTGTCAGGGATGTCATACAACACAAAGAGATCGATGCCCTGCTCGTGATAACAGATGCTGCCCACCTTGAGAGGAATCTCTACCTTCTTCTGCAGATTGCAGAATATGATATACCCCTGGTTATTGTCTTAAACATGGTTGACGAGGCAAAAAAACAGGGACTCATTATCGATACCGGCCGGTTATCTCACCTGATTGGCTCTCCTGTCATCGAGACGATTGCAACGGAAGGAAAAAATATTGACAAGATTCTTCCCCTAACCATATCAGAAGCAACCCCGGCAACGATTCCGGTTTTTTATGATCGCCATATTGAGGCAGGAATACGAAGCCTTAATAAAATGTTTGGAATTTCTAAAACAGAGGCATTATTGGCACTCCAGGGGATTGAAAGAAGGGAAGAGATAACAGAAGCATCTGATACCATAAGTACCGAGATAGAGAATGAACACCGGATGTCGGTAAGCCAGATTATTGCAGCAAACCGTCATCATGCCGCTAAAAATCTGGCTTCTGAAGTCTGTCAGAAAACAAAACGTATGGAACACAGCGGGATCGACAGGTTTTTGACTAAAACCATTCCTGGCATTCCCATCCTTCTCTGTGTCATTATCGGGATGCTTTTATGTGTTTTTATCATCGGAACATGGATGGAAGAACAGATCGTACTCTTGTTTGATAATCTTCTCATTAATCCTCTGCTAGCACTCCATCTTGATCCTCTTGTATCAGAGATTGCATTTTCAGTACTCATTGCACTCCAGGCAGGGTTGGGTATTGCATTTCCTTTTATCCTGACTTTTTATCTGCTTATATCGTATATTGAGGATACCGGATATATGACACGCGCGGCGTTTCTTGCTGACAGGACAATGCATCATTTTGGTCTTCATGGACAGGCAATAATACCGATGGTGCTGGGTTTTGGATGTAATGTTCCGGCTATTATGGGGATTCGAAATCTCACAAGCAAACGTGAAAGAATTATTGCTTCATTTCTTATTACCATGGTTCCCTGTTCTGCAAGGACCGTAATTATCGCAGGTATTGTTGCTGCTTTTGTAGGTATTGCCTATGCCTTCTCAATTTATCTGATCATCTTTTTCCTTCTCATTCTGACCGGTTTTATCTTCTCACGGGTTATACCGGGCCAGCAGTTAGGGATGGTTCTTGAGATGCCCCCTTTGAGAAAACCTTCTCTCTATCAGGTTATCATTCGTTCATGGATACACATCCGGGAATTTCTTTTCATTGCAATGCCCTTGCTTATCGTCAGCAGTATTATTCTTGGTATCTTTGAGTATTTTGGCATTCTTTCAGTAATAGAGGGTGTTTTCGCACCCATGATGGAATCTCTGCTTGGGCTCCCCGATTTTGTTTTAACAGCCCTACTCTTTGGAATCCTCAGAAAAGAGATGGCATTTGAAACGCTGGTAGTACTTGCCGGGACAGCAGATCTGCTGACAGTCATGACAAAAGTTCAACTCTATATCTTTGCAATAGTCAGTACCCTTTTTGTTCCCTGCATCTCAACCATTGCAGTGCTGGGGCATGAGATCGGATGGCGGTATGCATTTCTCATTTCAGGATATACCATTCTTCTTGGATTGGCAACAGGGGCTGTTATTCACGGGATTAATCTGATGATTCCCTGATAATTCCCGGGTTCCCTGTTTTCGGTAACCGATGCTAAATTATTGTTGATGACACATATATGCGTATGAATCCAAAAAAATTTATTATCGGAGGAAAATTCAGGAGTTCTCCTGAAATCAGGAATATTATTTATCCCTATACCGGTGAGATAACCGACAGTGTTTTTTTTGCAGGAGAAAATGATATCAGGGAAGCACTTGATCTTGCAGAACTGGGATCTCATAAAACCAAAAATCTCACCCCATACAAACGTGCTGTCATTCTGCATAGTATTGCAGATTCACTTGCAATACATGAAGAACTGCTCGTCAACACCCTGATACAGGAGAGTGGAAAAACGTATCAGGTGGCAGAAGCGGAAGTCAGAAGGAGCCGGGAGACGATAACGGCAAGTGCAGAAGAAGCAACACGGGTATCAGGAAAAATTGTTCCCCTCGACGGATCGCCTGCCGGGGATGGATATACCGGGTTTTTAAGTCGGGTTCCGGTAGGAATAGTACTCGGAATAACTCCTTTTAATTATCCTCTCAATCTTGCATGCCATAAGATTGGTCCTGCAATTGCGAGTGGAAATGCTGTTATTCTCAAACCATCATCCAAGACACCACTTTCATCACTGCTTCTTGGAAAATTTATTATCGAGGCTGGTTTTCCAGAGGAGGCTATCAGTGTTATTCCCTGTAACACCGAAGATGCAGAGAAAATGGTCAGGGATAAAAGAATAGGGTATGTCTCGTTTACCGGAAGTCCATCGGTTGGATGGTACTTAAGATCACAGGTATTCCGGAGAATTGGACTTGAACTGGGGGGTAATGCGGGGGTAATCATTCATCATGACGCAGATCTGGTATATGCAGCAAAGCGTGTCTGTTCCGGGGGATTTGGAAATGCCGGACAGAGTTGCATATCGGTCCAGCGTGTCTTTGTGCACGAAGACAGGTATGATATATTCATTCAAAATATCAAACAGATTGCAAAAGAACTAAAATCCGGGGACCCGTATGATAAAAACACCGATATCGGCCCGATGATCTCAACGGAAGAGTTAAAAAGGGTCATGGATATCATTGATGAAGCAAAAAGAGCGGGAGCAGAGATTTGTTTTGGTGGAGAGAAGAAAGATGCCCTTCTTTCGCCTACCGTCCTTCTCAATACAACTCCATCCATGCGAGTGAATTCACAGGAGATATTTGCCCCGGTAATCACCATAACTCCATATCGGTACTTTGCCCAGGCCCTGGATGCGCTTAATCAATCGGAATACGGACTTCAGGCAGGTGTATTCACTTCCAATATCGGGCTTGCATTTGATGCGTTTAAAACAATAGAGACCGGTGCAGTCATCATTAATGATATTCCCACATTCAGAGTAGATTCTATGCCATATGGCGGATTAAAATTATCAGGGATCGGAAGAGAAGGACCCCGTTATGCAATAGAAGAGATGACTGATATGAAAATGCTGGTTATTTTTCACAAATCGGGTTCATAATTTTTATATCTATTCAGGTATAAATCTAACATAATAATATCCCTCCCGGTTCCAGGATGATAATCTGGTAATTATTTCCTTTGATACCAAAAATAGTAAAAAATGTAACGGTTACAGAATGAAACTATCAAATACGCACATCCTTGTTCTTGTTTTTGTCTCTTCGCTCGGTATTTTTATCCTGGGAGTGATGGTAACAAATGCTTCTGCAGTCTTTTCCAATATATGGCTTGGAGTTATTTATTTTTCAATATGGCTAACATTAGGGGTATTTATTTACCTGAATATCATCAGGGATTATATTCAGTCTAAAAAGAACAAAGAAAAACCCCGGGGATCAGAGGATACCATTATGCAGGTGAGCGATGACAGGTATCGTGATCTCCCCTTACGTGAGCGGGTCAGCAGGTATGTTGATGAACGACGAAAATACCGGGGAGAGACGGTTCCACCTTCATCAGTTGTTACTTCATTTCAGAAAAAAAACTATCATTCCCAGGAATCATCTCAGGAACCAGATGATGAACTACCCGGATTACCGGGATTATCTGACATAGAAGAACCAGGCGATGAATTCATCTCATTATCTGATGATATCGAAGATATCGCTGATATTCCCCACCTCGATATCAGAGAACCTGATGAAGTTCCGGTAGACTTTTCTGAAACAGAAATTATCCCTGAGATAGAATCCGATAAACCGGTATTGCATGATGATCTCATCGGGTACGATAATGATACCCAAAAAGATATGAATACGGAAAATGAAGAGAGAGAGACCGATGAAATTGATATCCATACTCTGGAAGAGATAAACCCGGACATAAAGATATCTTCTTTTTTTGACACTGACGAATCGGAAGAGACAGATTTTACAGAAATGAGAGAATCAGATGAACACTCTGTTACAGAAAAGGAAATAGAAGAAGAGATCCGTTTCAATCAGGATGAGAGTGATGTAGGTGTTGAAAAAAATCAAACATCTCCACCAATATCAACCAGCGAACCGGAAGATAATCAGGAAGGGGAAGGAGATACAGAGAATGAGTTACCTGACCTTCCAAGCATTGATGGAGATCTTGATTCTGAATTGAATCCTGATGACTTTTTTGAAGACGATCTGGATGATCTCGATATTTCAGAAGATTCTCTCCCCTGATACCAACCGGATCCGGTGAATATACATAGAGAGGATGTTTACACACAACCACAGATTCGTTACCTAACCCAGTTCCTATGATTCAACGCATCATCACCGTATTATTCCTGTTCTGTCTGATGACAGCATCTGTGCACGGTTCAATAAAAGGTAACGCATCGATAACAGAAAATGTTCCGATACTCTGTGTTACCTCTGTCATCAGTGATCCGGTCATGTCTCCCGGGTATCCCTATACCGTCAGCACCGGTATTGTCAATAATGGATCATATAATGCAGGCAGATTTACCATGTACGTCTTTCTATCCGGTGATTTGACCCTCTCTCTTGATGATCCCTTCCTTGGCAGTTCCGGTCTGCCCCTGCTCTATGCAGGAGTAGAGAAAAATATCACGATAACAGATACATTTCCAGACTCCATTCCTGACGGAGAATATTATCTGATCCCGATATTGGAACCTGATAATTACCAGGTATCAGGAAGTGACCGGTTATTATGTCCTTTTATCACTACGGCAGTAACCGTAAAAACCATCAGTCTGCCTGACCAGGAGTGGTTTCATACTCAGATACGCGATGAACTCTATGCAATGACAAATAAAGAGAGAAACCAGGAGGGACATAAATCTTTATCCCCGGATGATGCTCTGCAGGATTTAGCCCAGACATATGCCAACAAGATGGCAGCCTTGCGTTTTATCGGACATACGGATCCGGAAGGAAACGATCAGAACGACCGTGCACAGAATGCAGGATACCAGATCTTCCGGTACCATAAAGATGGATCACTCTGGCGTATCGGAGTGGGAGAGAACCTTGCCAGAATGCCTACCGGAACCGTTGCCTTTATTGGTTATATCAGTCCGGTGGATGGTAAGGCAATTGCTGATGCAATAATGCAATCCTGGCTTTTAAGTACAGGACACCGGAAAAATATGATGGATCATTATGCAGACAGGATTGGGATCGGAGTTTCATTTGATGGTCATTATTATTACGCAGTACAGGAATTTTTTTGAAAGGCAATTCTGTCAGTTTTTTCCACTAAAAAGAGATGAATATTGGCATATGCCAAAAAATTCGTTTGCTTTTTTCCCCAAAAAACCGGGTACCTATTCCAGAATAGATATATAGTTTCCTTTGATAACAATATAATAGTCTTTTTGATTTATTGTTACATAATGGACATAATACAACAGACATCGGGATAATCATGACCTTTACACAATTTCATATTGACCTGTCATCAGATGATCACGAGTTGCTTCTTTCAATTGCAAAAAGACGTACAATATCACTTGATGACCTTATTAGGGAGATGATACATTCTTATCTTGGAACATTCCGATCAGAGGAACAACAATTATTATGGGCATTATCCTGTATGCGGCATATCATGACGGGTACAGGAGATTCCCAGGGATATCCCCTGGATAAAGGAAAGGTTTCAGAAGATACTGAGTCCCTTCATTCAGTAATTCATGATTTGCAAAAGGAATTAAAGAGAACAAAACAACAGTTCGGGGAATGGCGGGCAGAGTTTGAACAACAGTATCAGGGATTATCCAAAAAACCGGTTACAGATGAGCTAAAAGCACCGGAAAAAAGAGATGAATCAGAAAAGATATCTTCGGTAACAACCGAAACGCAATCTGCGAATACAATATCCCGGGAGAGTAATCAACCGGTTCAGGATAAAAAACCGTCACAGGAAGAAGGTGAGAAGAGCAATCCATCTGCCGGTAACGAACCGGAAGAGGATGATGCAGATTCACTGATGCCGGTAATAGAAGCTGTTGATTATCATGCTCTTGCCAATCTTGATGATGATAAGGAATATTCCCAGACTGAAGCTGCGGTTATACTCGGGGTAACTACAAAGATGATCCGACGCATCGCAAAAGATGGCAGTCTTTCATCACGAAAATCAGGAAGAACGCTATTCTTCTTTGGAAGAGACATAAAAGCATATATCGATGCCAATAAAAATTAAGAAACCACCAGTAATTTCAGTTAAAAAAAAGATGTCACCTCTTATATGGGGGATGCTATTTATTATCCTTGGATTTTGTATGCAGTATGCAGCACTCCTCTCACCTGCGATACTTAACGGATACGCTGATTCCGGTGAAAGGCTGATCTCACCAACAAGATATCAGTTTCTCTCTATCTCTTCTGATGATATTCTTCTTCCCGGTACTTTGCAGGATATGAATAAACCGGTACAAACCGTAGATGCATCCATACATCATACCGAAGCAGAAATACAGAATTCAATAAAGGAGAAAAAACAGGATGGTGATGCAGATTCATCAATCAGAACCGGGTTTTCCGTATCGGTTGATCAGCCTGAAAAAAAAGTACGGTATGCAGAAGAATATCAGATGATTGGAACATTATTTGATATGAAAGCATCATTTGCTTATAACGGCTGATATCAGTCAGATTTAATTTTTTACCTACTCTATCTTCTTACACCGAAGACATTCATTATAGCCCCTTTTCTTGACTAATTTTAATATTTCACGGGGATTTCCATGACACTTAAATTCTCCGTCAATGAGTACATGGCCCTTGTCAACATCCAGGTAATCAAGGATATATCCGGTATGGGTAATGATAAGACCGCTTTTTTTCCTGTTCACAATCGGTTTTTGTTTCTCAAGAATTTGAGCGATTGAAATTCCCATCAGATGGATATTTTCAAGATCAACACCACTTTCTGGTTCATCAAGCATAATAAATAAGGGATCCTGGATTATCATCTGCAGTATCTCACTTCGTTTTATCTCTCCCCCTGAGAATCCGTGATTGATATCACGGTTTAAAAAATCCTCCATGTTCATTGATTTTGAAGCAGATGTAATTATATCCTGGGAATTCGTTTTTGTATCCCCCTGAATTACCTCGAGGAGCTTTCCGAGTTTTAATCCGGCAATGGTAGGAGGTCTCTGGAACATTAACCCGAATCCCATTGATGCCCGTTCATTAACAGAAAGAGATGTTACATCATTTCCAAAAAAAAGGATTCTGCCCCGGGTAATGCGATACATCTCAAAACCCATCAATGCCATGAGAAACGTTGATTTTCCTGAACCATTGGGTCCCATCAACACATGAGTTTCTCCGGAATTTATCGTGAGATTGACCCCGTGAAGTATCTCTTTTCCTCCGACTTCCACGTGAAGATCCTGCACTTGAAGCATAATTAACCAATTTATCCGATTCGTAATATCATCATATCATTTGTAAATTTTCAGCCTCTGGTTGTGTTTATCCGATAATGAAATTAATCAGAGTATCTTCTTTCCAGCATCAGATCCTGGCATGCAGGAAAATACTTCTGTTATTGATAAGATAACGAGGGATCTTTTGGGAAGTCCGGGTTTTATTGATTCCACCAGTTCTTTGGCTTTTTCATACTGTTCTCCGGAAGAAACAACAGAAACATCTCCCTTTATCTGGAAACATCCCTTCACTCCGGCACCATACACATAAAGAGCAGCCTTTTTATTCTCTTTTACATTTTGCATGGTTTTATTCATGTAATTGTCCATGATCCATATCGTGTCTGGTGCAGCAACAAATACTGCTCCCATCGGGGCAACATTTGGAGTCCCATCTGCAGATGCTGTTGCCAGAGGAAAAACCTTAATCTCACGTATGGCATGTATCATCTCGTCTGTAAGCGAAACCATGCAATAGGGTTGATCTCCGAGTATATATATTATATTTTGGTTATCTGAATCCATGATGACGATTGTAAGATGCTATTTGATAGAAATACGAAAGACTCATATCATAATGGTAACAACCTAGTAAGGCGGGCCGGTAGATCAGTGGGAGATCGCTACCTTGGCATGGTAGAGGCCGCGGGTTCAATTCCCGCCCGGTCCATAAAAAACTGTTTGTATTTGATTGTACAATTTTATTTTACCACCTCTGATTCATTGATCCTACCGTTTTTCGTTTCACGCAATTTTGTTATCCAATCTATCTGTGACATGAAATAACCGACAGGCAGAGATCATAGAGGGAACCCGGGCAGAAGAAACGAAAAAAGCCGAATGTATGCGACATACTGTTTTTCCTCATCAATGAAAAGGAATGAGTAAGATTACCTTGATTATTAGAATTTGAGGATAAAAAGAAGGATGGTCTTTAATCAGTATGCCTGCCGTTGGATTTTAAAATCAGGGGGTAATTCCTGAATCATGTAATTGTGATTCGTAGTATGATAGTGACATATTATGTGCAAGTTCGTACTGTTGTTTTTGTAGTGCATCCATCTTATTCTGATAAGAATTGGCATTTGCTTCAGACATAGCCAGAAAATCATATCCTCCTGCAGCCTCTCGTAACCGTTCATTATATGACTGCGTCTCTGATACCAAAGCATCGTTTTGGGAGACAGGATAGACCTCAGGAGAGAATGTTTCTTTTGTATCAGAAAGAGAAGAAGAAGGAGAAGGGAAAGAAACCAGGGATATCAAAGTTTTGAAATCGACATACGTCTCTGGTTCTATTATTCCGTCATTGAAAAATGAAGAGAGAACTTCTCCTGTCCGGTATCCAATCATATAGGGATTCTGAAGATACAGTACCTGTATTGCTCCTGTTTCAATGTCATTATACATCTCATCTCCACCATCGATCCCGATAACGGGAACGGTAGTTTTCCTAGCTGAATCTTTCAGAAATGAAGAGATGAGAGAGGTGGATTTTCCATCGGTAGCAAATAATCCCCTGACAGAGGAATTTTTAACGAGTATGGAATCAAGAAGTTCCTGAACACTGATATCAGCAGACGGATAATACCACTGTACATCAATATCCTGATATGAATCCTCTATCTGTTTTATAAACGATGAGGAACGCTCTATTGATGCGGGATCCTTAGCATCCCCGGAAAAGACAGCAATAAATCCCTTCTCATCGATACGTGATGCCAGCTCTTCTGCTGCCAGAATACCAATCCTTGCATTATCAGAACCGATAAACCAGGTCTGTTCATCACTCTTCACCGGAGAGTGAATGATAAATACAGGAATGGAATCAGATACCGCTGCTTTTATTACCGGACGAAACATCTTGGAATCGGTTGGACAAAGAAGAAGTGCAGATGGTTTTTGTGCCAATGCATTAAATGCTGCAACAACCTGCTCATCTGTTCCTGACAGCTTATCCGGACGAATAACAGAGAGAGATAGTGAATAGTTCCCTGCTGCATCACTCATCCCCTGAAAAATTTCATCTGATAAGAGATCCCCTTCGGGAAGAAGTACTGCAATCGCAGTTTTTTGGAAATCAGCTGTACCGGTACAGGGTATAAGAATGAGTAATACCGAGATACTGAAAATGAGAGAGATGTTTTGTCTTTTCATGTCATTATGTTCCCTTTTTATACACATGGTTATTGATTTATTTGAATTCTTGGAATTGATTGGTAGTATCTGCTACTGCAATTGACCGGTTTGGTTCTGAAAAACCATAAATAATTATGATATCAGAAAAAATCCGAGCTTGTAGAGAAATTACAACAACAAACGGTTTTATCCTCTGAAAATGGTTTATCGGTGTATCAGGTTATAACCGACAATATCATAATTCGTTGCAATCCGGTTACCAGACATAGCATACTCAAGCGCAGCCTGCCTTTGAGCAATGAGACGCGAGTTTGAATAATGAGAAATCTCATTCTGTGCAGTCATCGAGTTAAAATCATATCTGCCTGCCGCTGCCATAAGGCGTTCTTCATAAGACAGGGTCTCTTCTGGTTGCGGTATTTCAGACAGGGGAGAAGAAGGGTTTACCTGATACACTGATGAGTCGGGAGCAGATGGAGTATCAGACAGATCTATCGGAATGTCAGAGATATCGGTAGAGAAATCAATATAGGTCTTTTTACTCACATCCTGCCCCTTGGTAAGAGATGTAAGAACCTCTCCGGTCCGGTATCCCATCTGATATGGATTCTCATGATACAATTCTCTGATGATACCAAGATCAAGCACTTTTTGTGCATCATCACCACCATTAACACCAACAACAGCCAAAGAACCTTCCATTCCATAATCCTTTATTAAACCGCTGATTATCCGGGTTGTAAAACTGTCAGCCGCAAAAATACCTTTCACAGCTGGCTCATCTGCAAGGATTGATGAGAATACAGACTGATAATTACTATCTTTTCCAATCTCACAGAACCGAACATTGATAGATGAATCCTTTGCCTTTATCTGTTCTTTACATGATTCTGCCCGGGTTCGTGATGCCGGCATATATTCATCCTGCATAAGAATTATGAGGGTATCATTATCTCTTAACACTGAAGCAAGGTAATCTGCAGCAAGGATCCCCATACGGTGATTATCTGAACCAATAAACCAGGTATTCTCTTTTTCTGGTAAATCTGCTCCGATAAGCAGGGCAGGGATACCTTCTGATTCGGCTGCCAGGATGACAGGGCTGAAAAGATCCCTATCGGTGGGATACAAAAGTATTGCAGACGGTTTTTGTGCTAAAGCATCAAACGCTGCAATAACCATATCTTCAGCAACACAAGATTCCGGATTTATTATCTCAATTGAAAGAGAATAATCCTTTATCGCATCTTTTATTCCTGCCCTTACAGCATCAGAGAACAGTTCCCCGTCTGCCGGCAGGAGTGCGACTCCGGGATTGTCGAAATCTGCCATCGCAATACCAGTTCCTGCAAAGAAGAATAATCCAAAAAGAATTACCGGGATGATTCTATCGTTTCCTCTATTCATATATCCTCATTGAATACTATGTCTTTTCAGGGGAAGAATATCCCGGTTAAGAAGAGAAGATGAGAAAAAATGAGTGATTGGGTTGTTGAAAAAAGAGAATCACGGTACCCAGACCAGACCTGAACCGCAGGTAGGGCACCAGTGTCCGGATCTGCCACTCCCGCCACCAGACATCGATGCTGAGAGGGCAGCCTGTTGCTGGGCAATCTGGTTTACCGTGGAATAATGGGAGGCTGCAGCCTGGTCTGCCATGGTTCCAAAGTCATATTTACCTGACGCGGCCTGCAGTCTCTCATTATATGAAAGTTCACCATCAGTCTTATCCTGTGCAGGGGTTGGTGTAAGGGTTGCCTGCGTCTCAACAGGGGAAGCTGCAACCTGTGTGCCGGTAAAGGGAACGTCAGTTACGATGGTAATAAAATCAATAAAATGTGCAGGTTGAAGCTCTGCATTTTCATAATATGCTTTTAATTGTTCTCCTGCAACGTGTCCCATCTCATAAGGATCCTGCATTATTGTCTCCTGTATCACTCCCTTGGTTACCAGATCAAAGACCTCATCACCACCGTCAACACCGATTATTGCGACAGACCCGGTAAGTCCAAGTGCCTGTATTGCTTTGCCCAAAGCAAGGGTAGAATCACTATCAGTGGAAAAAATTCCCTTCAATTGTGGATTATCTGAAAGCATGGACTCGATAAACTGACTGAGCGAACTATCGGAATCAGGATAATGAGCAGAGACTTCCATATCAGGATACTGTGTCTGAATCTGTTCGGAAAAGAAATCTTTTCTAATTAATGAGCCAGGATCCTGTGCATTGTGTGATAATACGGCCACTGCTCCTTTCTCTCCAAGTAATTCTGCCATATCCTGTGCTGCTAAAACACCAATCGCTGCATTATCAGAACCAACATATCCTGCAGCGATATCATCTGACAGAGGGGATTCGAGCAATATTACGGGAATATTGGCATTCTCTGCAGCCTTTATCACAGGACTAAAGAGAGAGACATCAGTGGGTGAGATGATTAACATTGCCGGTGTTTTTTCAATCGCATCAAAGGCAAGAATAACCATCTCATCGCTTAAATAAGGTGTATCTGAGGTGATTATGGAGAGATCGATCTCATCCTCCGAAACTGCATCCATGATACCTGCACGAACCTGGTTCCAGAAGGGATCATCTGATTTAAGAATAATTGTAGCTGCATTATCTGTTTCTGCTCCGTAAACACTGATAATGCAAAGAGATAGTATTCCGATTATAAGGAAAAGAAAGCCATAGGTTCTATTCATTTGTATACTCCTGATTCCATCATATTCCGTGATGAAATCGTGTTCGATATATATGCGATGATTCAGTATGAATACCTTCAGGTGAACATGATATTGAGGGGAAGTAACATCAGGTTTCTATCGGGGAAGAGGGCGTTTGTGAATCAGATATCACATTATAATAATCGCATAGATCCCTGATACAGCAATCTGAACAGAAAGGAAGGCGGGATTTACAGATCTTTCTCCCATGCAGGATAAAAAGAGAGTTTATTTCTCCCCAGGTCTCTCTTGGGAACAAAACCATCAGATCCTGTTCGATTGCGGCGGGATCTGCATGGGTGGTCAGACCTGTCCGCCTTGATACTCTTCTCACATGCGTATCAACTGCGATTCCTTCATTTATACCAAAGGCATGATGCATCACAATATTTGCTGTTTTCCGACCGACTCCCGGGAATTGTTGTAATAGTTCCAGATCACAGGGAACTTTTCCATCAAATCTAATATTTAACAATCGGGCAGTCTGAATGATATTTCTTGCTTTCATTCTGAAAAACCCGGTGCTATGGATTATCGATTCAATATCAGTCGGATCTGCAGCAGCAAGTAACAGGGAATCCGGATATCGAAAAAATAATTCTTTCGTTACCCGATTCACACACTGGTCTGTTGTCTGAGCAGAGAGTATGGTTGCAATGAGTATCTGGTATGGATCATCAAAAACCAAAAACTCATCCTTGTGGCAACCGAGATCATATTCGTTCTGCAGAAGAACAAGAATTGAACACGCCCTACAATCCGGCATAAAAGATGGGGTAACGCAGATTTGAACTGCGGTCAAAGCGTCCCAAACGCTCTAGGATGGACCAGGCTACCCTATTACCCCGTGAACTCATATACGTCGTTACCCGGAAATATAAAGATATCCACTTATAAGGGGAGGGGAGATGTACGATCGGCACTCACAATGGTTCCGTGGATAACTCCTTGTAAGAGCGCTTTTTTGATATTGTATGGATCCCTGCCGTCAAGAACCAGCAGAGGAATATTTGAGCGCTGAACCAGCTTGACTGACACAAGATCCATCACATTATTCGAGCCCGCTCCCATGGAACCCTTATGCACAATCTCAATAAGCTCAGTCGGGGTAATCATATCATAATGAGTTGCGGTGCTGCAGATCTTTGGATCGTCGGAGTAAATCCCGTCAACCGATGTTGCATTAATCAGGAGATCGGCTTGAATCTGTTCTGCCAGAACAACTGAAACAGCATCAGTTGTCTGTCCCGGGGTTATACCACCCATCACGACGATCCTTCCATAAAGTCCGTATTCACATGCCCGGGTATAATCCTCTGCAACAGCGGGATATGCATAATCTCCTAAAACGCCGATGAGCAGGCGTGCATTTAACCGGGTCACTGCGATACCGATCTCATCACAGGCCGCTTCATTAATATTGCAGGAATGTGCTGCTCCAATATACCGCCGTGCTTCACCTCCTCCCCCGACAACAATAAAAATCCGAAACAATTTACTCAGGGATTGTAATACCTCTGCATATTCAGAAAGAAAGTGATCTGCAAGGGTGGGAATGAGTACTGAACCTCCGACAGATATGACAAGTGTTTTCATTTCTTCTGTACATATATAAAAAGCGCCGGATTTATAGTATTACATCTGAAAAATTCCCGGGTCAAAGAAAGAGTTTCCTATTCGTTTTATAGAAAAATTCAATAACTAATAAAATCAAAGCCAGGACCAATACAATATGTCTGTTCGATGCCCAATCTGCCAATCTCCTGATGTGTATCTCATCACCGGAGGCGTTTGTGGACAGATTTACCGATGCAGATCCTGCCAGTACCAGGGTAGTTTCGTTGTAGAAGAGGTATCAGAGGAGCAAAATGAAAGCAAATGAAAATGATATGCGGATTGCAGAATTGTTTACGAGTAAAGATTCGATCACCTCCTGTCATCTCTGTTCTCATCGATGTCATATTCGTGAAGGGAACCAGGGTATCTGTTCGGTAAGAAAGAACAAAGATGGGATATTATATACAAAAACATATGGCAGGGTGAGTTCTGTTGCAGTGGATCCGATTGAGAAAAAACCTCTCAATCATTTTCTCCCGGGTTCATTGTCTTATTCTATCGGAGGGATTGGATGTAATTTTTCCTGCTCGCATTGTCAGAACTGGCAGATCTCCCAGGATAAAGATTCACGCATTCCAACGATGTATATTGCTCCAAAAAAAGTTGTTTCAGAGGCCCTTGATGCCGGCTGTTCCAGTATCTCCTGGACCTATAATGAACCGACACTTTTTTATGAATACTCCAGGGATACCGGAATAATTGCAAAAAAAAATGGTTTAAAAACAATTTACGTGACGAACGGATATCTTACCGAAGAAGCGTTACAAGGACTGTCAGGTATTCTTGATGTCTTCAGAGTTGATATCAAGGCTTTTTCAGATTCATTTTACCGCAGAGTCTGCGGTGCCAGGTTACAACCGGTACTTGATGCAACACGGCTGGCATATGAATCAGGAATGCATATAGAGACAGTCACGCTCATCATTCCTGGGTTAAATGACTCAATGGATGAGATAGAGAATCTTATTAACTGGGTAATCAAAGAACTGGGACCTGATGTTCCCATGCACTTTACCCGGTTTCATCCGGATTACCAGATGAGGGATCGTTTGCCGACACCAATTGCTCTTCTTGAGAAGATATATCATCGCGCAAAGGAACGGGGTCTGCGATTTCCTTATATCGGTAACGTGGTAAATCACCCGTATGAACACACCTACTGTCCATCCTGTGGTTCTCTTCTCATTAAAAGATCCGGTTATCATACCGAGATAACCGGGCTTGCTGATACATCCTGCAAAGTTTGTGATGAAAAAATTCCCATTATCATCAGATGATATCGGAAAATCTCCTGGAAATAAATACACCTCCCACTCGTTTTTTAACTGACCGGATGCTCGGCACTCTGACACGGTATCTCCGTTTTTTAGGATTTGATACAAAAAGTGCAACAACACTTGGGGAAGGCAATCCAGGAGAAGACTCTTTCCTGTTGAAGATCGCAAAGGAAGAGGAAAGAATCCTGCTAACCGGAGATCGTGAACTTGCCAGGCGTGCCGGTATAGATGGTATTTTTATCGGTTCAGGATCGATACAGGAACAGATACAGATCCTTCATGCACGTTCTCTTCTAAAAGATATTCGATTATTTACCCGGTGTTCACTCTGCAATACTGTACTTATCCCTTTGACAGCAGATAGTGACTATGCGAGTCGGATACCAGAATATATCAGTCAGAAAGACTGTACATTCTGCCCTTCATGCCAGAAAATATTCTGGAAAGGGAGTCATACAGAACGGATTTTTGAGTTATTCAAGGAATTACAGCTTATCTGAAATGAGAGAAAAAACGAATGATAAAGATAAAAAAAACCGGAACAGATCATACCAGATAATAATGACATGGTGCTTTAGATAGGTATCAGATTATGCCGCCTACAATCCGATTTACCTTCCCGCGCAGCACCTGGTGTTCAGATTGACACCGATTCGGTATCTCACCTTCCCTTTAATTGAGAGAAATTTTGATTTCTGAATCGGTTATATTGTGATAAGAGCATTAAGGAGGGCATTACGTTAAAACCCGGGTTATCTGATCTTCATCAGATTACTGTGACGCTAAATGATGACACAAAAATTGTCTCCTTATCTCTTTTCACAATCCTGTATATCCATATATTCATCGATTGCTATTGCCGCTGACTCCAGTTCATCAAAGATACGATCTGCATCTTTGCGTAGTTGGGATACCGCTTCCTGCATGCTGCCACCCCTGATACAGATCTTCTTTTTTTTCCGGTATACCATCCCGATAAGGGCGAGATTCCGAATATGATGATTAATGCGGGCCTGTGATATCCCGATTCCTGATGCAAGCTGCTCTGCAGGAACACCGGAAATATCATGATATTTTGAGAGGAGTTCAAAGATTATCCGGGATGAGATATTCTCGGTATCACGACCTGCAGAAAGCCCCAGGGAATCGCACAACCAGTAGGTATCTGTCAGAATATCATTTCGGGTTGAACGGGGGAGTTTACGTAAAATGATACGTTGAATCATCATAGTCACCGGTAATTTTGTTTTTAATCTGTACCTATCTTTGTATGTCTGACATAATATAAAGAGATCATTTCAATTATGTAGATATGATTTCTATTTTTTTGAATAATGTATATATAGAAGTAATAATCAATAATATGATGGTTCAGAAAAGAACTTTAGGTGATCAGTATGAAAATCCAGCCTATTGGCGAACGTGTTTTAATTAAACCATACAAAGAACCGGAAAAGACTAAAGGTGGAATTTACATCCCGGAATCTGCTAAAGAGAAGAAAAAGCAGGGTGATGTTATTGCAGTAGGAACCTTTGAAGACGGCAAACCGCTCCCTCTCAAACCCGGCGACCGTATTATTTACGGAGGATACAGCCAGGAAGAGGTCGATTTTGAGAAGGAAGAGTTTGTTATTGTTGAGTTTAAGAATATCGTTGCCAAATATGAATAATGTGATCCAGCATGACAACAAAACAGATAATGTTCGATGAAAACGCCCGCCATGCCCTTCTGGAAGGGGTAAACAAGGTGGCAGATACCGTTAAGATTACCCTCGGACCGAAGGGACGAAATGTCGTTATTGACAAGGCTTCAAACCCGATGATCACAAACGACGGTGTCACCATCGCAAAAGAGATCGAATTAAAAGACAAGTTCGAGAATATGGGTGCAAAACTCATCAAGGAAGTAGCATCCAAAACCCAGGACAACACCGGTGATGGAACAACAACGGCAACGGTTCTTGCCCAGGCCATGATCCGTGAAGGGATAAAAAATATCACTGCCGGAGCAAATCCTATCGAGATTAAGAAAGGAATAAACGCTGCTGTTGAACTGGTTGTAGCAAATCTCAAATCAAAAAGCATCCCGGTAAAAGATGAAGAAACCGTAAAACAGGTTGCAATTGTCTCATCAAACAATGATGAAGAGATTGGAACTCTCATTTCAGACGCCATGAAAAAAGTGGGATACAATGGTGTCATCACGGTTGAAAGTTCAAAAACTCTTGAGACTGCTCTTGAACATGTCGAGGGTATGCAGTTTGACCGCGGATATATATCCCCATACATGGTAACAGACCCGGAACGCCGTGTTGTCGAATTTGAAAATCCCTATATCCTCGTTACCGACAAAAAGATCTCAAACGTGAAATCACTCATCCCGGTCCTTGAGCTGATGGCATCACAGGGAAACTCTCTTCTTATTATCGCGGATGATGTTGATGGTGAAGCACAAACTGCAATTATCTTAAACCTCATGCGTGGTTCCATTAAGGTATGTGCAGTAAAAGCCCCTGAGTTTGGAGATACCAAGAAAGAGATGCTTGAGGACATAGCCATCCTCACCGGTGCAACGGTAATCAGCGATGAACGAAATCTCTCTCTTGAAGATATCACAATTGACCTTCTGGGATCTGCATCCACAATAAAGGTTGATGCTGACAAGACGACAATTATCGGTGGAAAGGGCAGAAAAGGCGAGATAGAAAAGCGCACCAAGCTGATTGAATCCCAGATCAATATCACTGACAAAGAGTACCAAAAGAAATCACTGCAGACAAGGCTTGCAAAACTGGGCGGTGGCGTCGCAGTTATCAAGGCAGGAGCAGCAACAGAGACCGAGGTTAAAGAGAAGAAGATGCGGATCGATGATGCACTCAATGCAACAAAGGCTGCAGTTGAGGAAGGATATGTTGCCGGCGGTGGAGTAACCCTGTTCAGGGCAGTAAAATCCTTAGAGAATCTTTCCCTTCCTAATGAGCAGATGATCGGTGTAAATATCGTAAAACGTGCCCTGGAAGAACCAATGCGTCAGATTGCTTCAAATGCAGGCCATGAAGGAGCAGAAGTAATGGCAGTTGTTACTGCTAAAGACGATGAGACATTTGGATATAATGCCAAGACTGACTCCTATGAAGATCTGCTTAATGCAGGAGTATTGGATCCGACCAAGGTTGTTCGTTCCGGCCTTCAGAATGCAGCATCAATTGCAGGAATGCTTCTGACCACTGAAGCGGTGGTTGCAGAATTTGATGACGAAAAGGATGAACGTTCTGCAGCCATCATCATCTAATCTTTTTTTTATACTTCAAGAAAACAATCTCTTTTTTATTGCTTTTTCGCTCACACTACGTTTCTGATGGTTTATTCTCCTCAAACGATATCAAATGATATTTGAGGATATCAAACGATATTAGAGAGAAAAATATCGGAAATGACAAAAAAAAGAGAAGACCGATAACTAAACCCGGTTTTTATTTTCGAAATTTTTAAATTTTGGTAATTTTCTCCTGGCGTTGTCTTTTTGAACTGGTAATGAGAAATAAAACCGAGAGTCCGGTTAGTATCAGGCAGATTAATGCACCGATCATCATATTCATCAAATCTTCTGGTTTTTCACTGGTAAAGCCCAGATAGAGAAAGATACATGCAAAAATAAATGATGCTCCAGAGAGATATGCGTAAATGTACCGTTCCTGTAACATGATTTTTTATTAAATGGCTGAGTATTCATTATTTTCGGATACCAATCAGGAAATACCTATCCAAAACAGCAGAACGGAAACAACGAGAGATAAAACCAATCCCGTCATATAGTACAGAAAAATGGGGTGATCTGATATTTCAGATTCACAGAAGAAAAATTATCAGAAAATTGAAGCGCTAAGGGCAGGATGGCATGTCATCGCAGGTTACGGGTCACATATCAAGGCTACACCCCGAAGTCTCATTATTCATAGAAAAGGACATGAATCGGTACTCCTCTATCGGGATCTTCATCACCTGCTCATTCTTGGCGGGCACACCATCCAGACAACAGCAATTTCATCACTTATTGAAGCAGGAATAACAATTACGTTCTTTAAATCTGATGGAACCCCGATTGCGACAGTAAGACCCTTTCATCATCAGGTTGATCACAGTCTGCAGGAGTATCAGAAGAACACACCCCCTTTTACAAATGCAGTCATTATGGTAAAACATATCACAAAGAACAGGATACTGACAATTGAGAAATGGGATAACCAGATTGAAAGGGGGTTTTTATATTCCGGAGAACTTGATATCCTTCATCAGAGCCTGCATGAGATCTCGTTTCTCATCACTATGGATGAGATCCGGCGGATAGAACGACTTGTTACTGATATGTATTACGAGATCCTGGTACGGTACATCAATATGACGCGTTACCAGCAGGATGAGACATCCGAACCGGTTTTCAAAGAACTTATTCAGACCATACTGGGATTTGGGTATGCTATACTTACCGGTTTATGTAATGTTAATCTGATTGGTGCATTTCTTGATCCTGATATTTCTATCCTCTCAAAAGGGAAATGGGGACTTGCACAGGATTTTGCTAATATAAACAAGATAGCCATGATAGACAGTTTTCTGATTCCCCTGATAATATCAGGTGTCGATCCTCATGACTATGAGATGAGTAAAAACCGGTGTATCCTGTCAGATCATCTGATTAAAAGAATTCTTACTGTTGTATATCACTCGATACACCAGTCAGTCATTGAATCACAGATCGAAGGATTTATTGCATCATTTCAGGAAGAAAAGGAATGGATTCTTCAAACCCCTCTCTTATCTGATACGTTACGTCACCGGAAGAGAGATTTATAGCAATATATGGTTTAATATTTATACATATCGCTATGTCCGAGTCAGATAAACTGAGTTACAGCAAAACAAAAAAGGAGATTATTCATGAAAAGAGATCAGGTTATTACACAATCGGGGATTACTTTTATTATTACTGACTGTATCTCTTCCCAAAAAGATAAGGCTGTCTTGTTATGAAACGCTTCAACATACACCCTGACAAACGGCTCAGTACCGGAAGGGCGGATTAATGCCCAGGAATCATCTCTTTCGATACGTATTCCGTCAATGGTAATATTTTTTTCATGACGATACTGATCCAGAATAAAAGAAAGCAACCGTTTTGTTTCCGGAGTATGAACCTTCTTTTTTATCATTGAGGAAGAAGGAAGATCCAGGAGGAGTTCAGATACCGGTTTTTTCCGGGAAGATACCAGAAATAGCATCATTGCGGCGGTCATTCCGCCATCCCGGCAGAACTGGTGCTGTGGATAAATAAGACCCCCATTCCCTTCTCCCCCAAAAATTACGGTTTTTCCTTCCTGCAAAAGGGATCGCATGGTCCGTGCAACATAGATACTACCAACCGGCGTATAATAGACCGAACAATGATGGCGGGATGCAACATGATCTGCAAGACGTGAGGTACTGACCGGGGTGACAATAATTCCCGGTTTTTCATTTCTGCCACAAATTACATCCTCTATCAGGGCAAATTCCTGATTTTCTTCGACATATTCTCCTTTGTCATCAACAAAAACGGCACGGTCTGCATCACCGTCATGAGCTACTCCAAATGATGCCTGAACCTGAGTTACCAGTTCAGCAAGTGGCATCAGGTTTCCTTTATCAGGTTCAGGATTTCTCGCAGGAAATGTTCCATCAGGCCGGGTATTTAATGTCAGTACCTCAGAACCAAGTTCTTTTAAAATTCGGGCGGTTGTCTGATATGCAGCACCGGAACCTGCATCGATCGCTACTTTTATCCCTGAACCGATTGCTTGGGGGAATGATTCTACAATGGCTTTTACGTACCTATCTGCTACCCCGGTATCCTGCCTGATTGTACCCATCATTTGCCACGAGACCGGGTTATAATCGAGATGAAATATCATATATTCGAGCCTGATGGCTTCTTCATCACCCATCTCAGTCCCGTCCCCATCAATTACCTTAATACCATTATATTCAGGAGGATTATGAGAAGCGGTTATCATAATCCCGGCATCATACAGATCCCGTATTGAGAACTGCAATGCAGGAATCGGAACGATACCACAGTCAACAACTGTACATCCTGTTGCCAGTAATCCTGATGTAACTGCTGCAACAAGGGAAGGACCTGATGTCCTTGTATCCCTTCCGACTGCGATGATTCCGGGACGCATGGTTCCAACAGCCAATCCCATGCGGTGTGCCAGTTCCGGAGTCATATCCCTGCCGATTATCCCCCTGATACCGTTCGTTCCAAATAGTTGTTTTTCCTGTTTAACAGACATCTTCTTCACCATCCAACTGTCCGTCTGTGATAGTAGCTTCTGTATCATTTCCTTTTTTTTGCATGGCTTTCTGTCTCTTCTCCCTTTGCTGTTCCTCACGAACAGAAAGCAGCCGGGCCGATGTCTCAGCGACCTGTCTCATGATATCAGTTACCCTATCCTCTATCTCAATCTCTTCATCAACATTCAGATCAGTACTCTCAACTTCAAGAAGGAACCGTGCCACTTCACTGGCCTGAAAAAGGAGATCATCAAGTTCTTCAGGAGTGTAAAATCCACACATGGCACCGTATAAAAAGGTAGCACCGGATTTATTGACCTTCTTTTTAAAGGAATGCCGCGCCTGGTTAACTGCCTGCGGGGTATAGGTATCAGTCATAAACGGAACGAGTTCTGGCAAATGCTGACCGATAAATGTCATCTCAGAACCTGATGAAGTCTGAAAATCTGCACAGAGCCGGGAGATCGCCCACTCTCTTGCAGTGATAAATGTTCTTTTTCGTAAGAACTGGTTAACCTTTTCATAGGAAGCCCCATCTACCTTCTTGAACTTGTGATACTTTGTTGGATCATGTGAACGCATCGTCTTGTCATAGTATGATTTGATCTCGTGGGTGATATATGCGATGAATCGGGTATAACTCATGACCATTCATCCATCAACAAAGATTGTCCAATAATTAAGAGAACTGCTTTTTCAGATACCCTGATCCGTATCTTTCTGGTATTGCGCAGAATAGGTATTCTGCGCAAATGTTCAAATATAAGTCCGATCCAGATATACTATGGGATATGAATATTTTTCAGAATGGATTCCCCGGTATATCCAGTATCTCCGGATGAGGAATTATTCTTCCAAAACCCTTGCAAGTTATGAACAGACTCTGGTCAGGTTTGGACATTATATCTGGTTGTCCCGTACAAACGATAAAAATGACCTTAAAACCGCATGGAAGGACGGAGAGACACTTCGGTTACAGGCCGATGTTTGTATCAGCTCAAAAGAGATCAGCGAATATATGACCTTTCTTACCTCCGTTTTTTCCTACCGATCTACCACATTGAACCGGATCCTCTCCACCCTCAGCTCATTTTACCGGTTTCTTTCCATGCAGGAGATCGTTTTGGCAAATCCGGTTCCCGGTTTTGATCGTCCAAAAGTGAAACACCATGAGATCACATATCTCAAACACAGCCAGGTCATCCGGCTCCTTTCAACCATCAAAGATCCCCGGGATCGGTTAATTTTTCAAACCATCTATGCTACCGGGGTCAGGGTTTCTGAACTCTGTGCCATACAGATACAGGATATTGATTTTGAAGAGCAGACAATACGCATTGTAGGAAAAGGCGGTAAAATCCGCGTGGTTTTTATAGATACAGAAACGCTGGCTGAACTGGACCAATTTATCGGGAAGAGATTGTTTGGTCCGGTTTTTATCGGGCAGCAGGACAAACCACTCTCCCCACGAACCGTTCAGCACATTTTTACGATGTATGCCCCTCCCGGGATAACCCCTCATACGATACGCCATAGTTATGCCAGTGAACTGTATCGAAGATCAAAAAACCTGCGGGTAGTTCAGGAAAATCTTGGCCACACATCAATACGAACGACAGAGGTCTATCTTCACACCGACCTTGATGAACGCAGACAGGTATACCGGGAACACTTTCCCCTGGGCAAATAGATACTTTTAAGTAATAAATTATATGTTGCTATATATTTTTTATATTCAGAATATTTTAATAATGCATATGAAAGTAATTTCTTAATCTATTGTAAGAAAAACTGATAACAGGATGCCTCTTGATCCCTTATTCTGATAATTCACTACTGATCCTATGAGGCAGGACTGTTTACAAATGGTATACAAAAGATTATACCTATTTTATACAAAGTATATCAATACAAAAAAGAGCGGGGTGTCACATGCATAAATGTCCCAGATGTAATGAGGATTTGATGTACATTCAGAAAAACGATGAAGTCCGGGCTATCTTTTGTTCTTCCTGTGGTTTTGAATGGTTTTCAGATGGTGCAAAGGATCCCTTCCATGATCTTGTTTCTGAAAAGAAAACAAATAAAAAAACGATTTTTATCCCGGATATTCATAAATGATACAAAAAAAGCGATATGGAAAAGGTTCAGTACCGGTATTGACAATCGCCCTCCTTGTCTTTATGACGATAATCCCTGTCATTGCTGATGATATTACAGCTGGCGCTACCGATTCACAGGAAATTAAGGAGGATACCAATGCATCAAAAAATACCGATATAATGATACTCGAGGGTGGATGGAATTTTGTATCGGTACCGAAGCGTCTCGCTTCCGGTGAGAACACAGCAGCGATCTTTCATATGCTCAATTCCGATGGTCGTTCCATCTGGGCATATGAATCAGATGATACAACATTCGGGGCCTGGAAAACTCTTAAAGAATCAGACAAAATATCCCCCTTAAACGGCTACTGGGTTTATTCAGCAAAACCTGCAACGATCACCCTTTCCTATTCCAACGATCCACTATCCACTCCACCCCTGCGTGATCTCAAACCAGGATGGAATGCAATCGGTTTTGCTTCAATAACCCCTGCGACCGCACGTGATGCACTATTATCAGCCAAAAAATCATGGATCGAGATTATCGGATTTGATGCAAAGACGCAGTCATCTCTCCCTGCAATCCTGAACGGAGGGGATGGGGAACACTCAGATAAGACCTATCTTACACCAATGCAGGGATATTGGTGTCTTGTTAATGAATCATGTATGTATGCAGCTCTTACTGCATAACCTATCGCTCTCTTTTTAATGACACAAACCTCAATTGATGTACCAGTTAATAGATAGTACCAGGGAGTCAGCCGGATGAATATACATATACCTGTCTATACCGCACACAAAAAGGAAATTATTGGAATCTTTTCTCTGATGCTCATCACAACCCTCCTCATCATACCTGTCTTTGCAGCAGAACCTGAAGAGATGGAATCCATTTCAGATCTTAATCAGGAGATATTCGGAGTTGTGCCGTTCCATATGAATAATCCTGATTTCTGGTTCGAATATGGTGTTAAATCCATGCTTATCGGTGAGGATGAAAAAGCCCTTGTTGCTTTTGCGAACGTTCTTGAACTCGATCCCGGAAATGCAGCAGCCTGGGACAATCTGGGCCGGATATTTAACCGCATGGGACTCGCTGAAGCAGGAAAAACTTCTATAGAGACCTCAGAAGAGATAGATCCTACAGGAGGAGATCTCTACCGGAAAAAGATCGGTGACCTGGCTGATATTATTTATGAACCGGTTCTCCCGGCAAGACCCGGGAAAGAAGAAGAGAAAGAACCATTTGAGACAGAGGAGAAGATAGACCTCTCAAAGCATCCCGATCCCAACGGACCGGACCTGAGAATCGATACGATGAAAGCGGTGAGGGGTTCATCAATACCAGGAATACTGACCGAGACTGAGATATCAAACACCGGAAAGGCAGATTCAGGGAGTTTCTACCTGACGTATTACCTCTCCCCTGACAACCGGATAACTCCTGAAGATATCCCGATAGGATTCCGGTTCTTTAAAAATATTCCTATCGGAGAGAGAGAATTTTTTACCGGATCCCTGAAAATACCCCATGTATCTCCCGGTGATTATTATGTTGGTGCAATCGCAGATCCAACCAATACCGTGATGGAGATCAGTGAAAACAATAACTCCCGCTCATCAACGGCTCCGATAACAATATTAGGATTCAATGAACAGTTACAGGCATACGGAGCACACTATTCCCCCCTGGAAGTCGCTGATACATACACCGAGAGTGTCGGCGGGCCGGATCTGATCGTCGTTGATATATCCCATCCATCCATTGCAACCGCCGGCGATACGATCACAGTCGAGACATCTGTACGGAATCAGGGATCAGATCCGGCACCATCTGCCACTGCAAACCTGTATATCTCTGATAATCTGATTTTTGATGAGGAGAATGATATCCTGCTTGGATCAGGAAGCGTTGAACCTCTCTCTCCCGGCATGCAGAGTGACGGAATAGCACTTGTTGAGATTCCAAAAACACTGACAAAAGGGATTTACTATCTCTGCATGGTTCTTGATGAGAACGATGCCATTGCTGAGAGTGTTGAGAAAAACAACGTTCTGTTCGGGAATCGGATCATCATAAAACGGTATTATGGATAATTTTCTATTTTACTTTACGGCGGCCTGATATCAATCATAATTCCAAAGTGCCGAAAAATACCTTATGAATTGGTATTACAAAGAATAAAATCCGGTTTATATGCCGATACAACCCCTGATATGATGTATCACTGAACCGGCATAATCCCCTTTCTGAAAAAGAACTTCACTTAAAGAGAACCTGATGTCATTGTTATTCTCTAAAGCCAGTGATTTTTCATACGACTCAATTGCATCATCATATTGGGCATAGAGGGCATAAATGTCGCCTTTTATTCCCCAGATATACCCGGAATCCGGATCTGCTAAAACAGCATGTTTCATTATCTCCAGAGATCCAAGATAGTCTCCCTGGTGTGCAGTTGCAAGGGCTAGTCCGGCAATAAGAGAAGGATCTGTCTGGTTGTCTTTTATTACCTGAGATAATAATGTCCGGGCAGTCTCGTACCTTCCGGAATGCAAGGCAGATATTGCCTGGTTTTTCTTTGCAATATCATAATCAGGTTCAATTACCAGCAACTGGTCATATGACACCAGGGTATCTGAATAACGGTGTAATTTATAATCAATAATGGTGGTTTTATCCCATGATTCGGTGAAATTGATATTTTCTGCCAGGGATTCATAGTACGAAGTAACCGGATCCATATCCTTTGTTATCCTTGTCTTTGTATCTCCGGTAAAGTACCATGCTGTACCTTTCTGTAATGTTCGAAGTCCGTTGGTATATTGGGTATAAGCATAATCATAGTTCTCTTTTAGGAAAGCAACATCTCCGCTGATAAACATCCCCGGGATACACAGGGGATCTTTTGCGGTGATTATTTTAATGGTATCTTCTGCTGCATTGATATCTCCTTTAAAGCGGTATGTCTGTGCTTTATTCGTGAGGAATAACAATTCATCGGGATCTATCTGGTGGGCACGATCAAAAGAGGCAAGAGCAGCATCATATTCACCATGATTAAACTGAGTAACACCAAGATTATTCCAGGCAGTTGCATAACGTGGATCGAGGCTGACTGCCTTGTGAAACGAAGCAATTGCATCAGTATACCGGTTCAGTTTGCTCAGTGCCACGCCTTTTTTATTCCATTGTCCGGCATCTGCCTGACCGAGAGCAAGGGATTTATCGAAAGCCTCATTTGCCCGGTCATAATATCCAAGGTTACCCCATGATGTTCCAAGGATATGCCATGCAAATTCCGAATCGGGTTGTAAGGAGAGTGCTTTCTGGGTAGCATTGATGGCATCCGGATAATCACCTGCATTAAAGAAGATGAGAGCACGGTATTCCCACGCGGTAGTGTTCAACGGGTTTTGAGAGAGAATAAAATCATTTTCAGTAATTAACCGATCCGATATCACATCAGCAGGGATACCATTCATGAGTAAAAAAGTACAGAAGATGATACAGAGCAATAAAATCCTTCTTTTGAAGAACATTTGTATCAATCCTGCTGTAATAAATCCAATATACCGGGTTAAACCCGGATATCACTTCTGTGACGAACAACTGCCCAGACAGGACTGGATATCTTTGCCAAGACACCCAATCGCATCAGCACGACAACGCTGACAGTGTGACATCTGTTTAATGTATGGTTCACATTCTTTCTGCTTTGCCAGTTTCTCTTCCATTGTGGGAGGGGTTATGCTGGCAAATTTTGCCTGTGCAATCAGGGGTATGATATTGTGGGTAAAAACACCTGATTCTCCTGCCCACTTTGCGATTGCGACGATCTCATCTTCATTAATACCAGGGATAAACACGGTGTTTACTTTGATAAGCATCCTTTTCTGTACTGCAAGTAGTATTCCTTTTTTCTGCTGATCAATAAGTATCTTTCCCATCTCTTTTCCGGCATAAATCCGACGGCCCCCGTAATCGATATAACTATAGATTTTGGCTGCCACTTCCGGGTCGAGAGCATTCATGGTGACGGTGATATTCGTTACTCCTGCCTGTTCCAGGCGATCAATACTTTCAGGCAGTAAGAGTCCGTTAGAACTGACGCAGAGAATGAGATGAGGATACTTCTCATGAACCCGGTTGAATGTCTCGAATGTCTCTTCGTTTGCAAGGGGCTCCCCCGGACCGGCAATCCCGATGACTTTGATATAGTGATATTGGGAGAGGATATTCTCAACGAGTTGCATGGCCCTGTCAGGTGTCAGTATCTCACTCGTAACTCCCGGCCTGCTCTCATTGACACAATCAAATTTCCTGATACAATAATTACACTGGATATTGCAATGAGGAGCAACCGGGAGATGTGCCCTCCCAAAACTATGGCTTGCTTTTTCACTGTAGCAGGGATGTTCACTGATCTTTCGGATCTGGTCAGGATCCCATTTTACTTCATTTCCCTCTACATTAGCAATGCGATAGCCATCATCTTCCATGAATACTATTTGGTGAAGATGATATATAGCATAGCACACCTCAATATGCAGGTATCATCCCGGTTTATGGCACCAGAATTGAGAGAGAAAGAGAGATATCCAGATACGATATATAATTTTTTGTGAATCAGCAGATCAATCCGTATCAAAGATCCTCTATGGCGGATACAAAGAAGATAATTGATTGTTCATCTTACCGGTATATCGATAGAGAAATCGATTTGTTGAATTTTACAGGAGAATTGAGAAAGAAAAAAGAGGATCGTATCTATACCGGTACCTCAGATGAATCAGATGTTTCAGCATCTTTTTCCGGTTGATCGGGATCCGGTTTTTCAGCCAGTTTATAATGGAGTTCCAATACTCCGTTCTGAATATTCTGAATACAGGTATCAGGATGTACCAGGGGTATATCGATAGATCCCTGAAATCTTCGAACACCATCAAATCCGATAATAAAGAGAGTGGTATCACGAACGATTGCCTTGATATGATCCCGCTCCAGACCGGGAAGTTCGACCGTAACCAGGAGATCTGATTCAGTCTCACATAGCTCAATATGAGGATTGGTTACATCATCTGGTGAAGATGAACCCGGTTTTCCAGAGAAAGGAGGATTCCCACCTCCTGCGATGATTACATTAACCCCTATCATTCCAGGCTGGATAGAGGTATTGCCAAGGGTATGTGCAATGATATGACGAATCAATTCATCAATGCTGGTAAACTCATCAGGCTTTTTTTTGTTCATTCCTTTAAGATCCCTACCAATTCATCATTCCATGACTGACTTTTTTCTGTCAGGTTCTGAATGATACTTCTATTCATATACGTGTTTCGAAACTTCTGCATAAAGCGCATCATTATTGTGATCCTTCTGTTCATTAAGGGTTCCCTTTCAGTACACTCTGACTGCGGTAAACTCCCCCTTTTCCATCATCAGGGAAAGGTTCCAATATTCAATCATTTGGAATTTTAGTCCGGCAATCAGGTGAATCAGGAGATTCTTCTTATCGTGATTTTTCTGAGAGTATCCTTTGATTCATTCATCCCGCAATCAGTAATTCAGAAAATATACCGAAAAAGCGTATTCCCGCGTCTTTGGTATTACCTGAAAATTTTTCCCTTCCGTCCCGAGATAGTTGTTAAAACACCTTCCGGTATTTTTAACCATCTCATCCCGGTTACTCATTATGGTTGGTATGGTTCTGTACAAATATCTTCTTCCATCTCTTCAAATTCATCAAGGCGGTTAGGAGAGAATATCTTTTTGACCGGTTTTTTTATCTGTATCAGATTAATGCGCCGGGATAAAAGTAATCCCGCTACCTGACTTCTGTATCCCAATTGAAGAATGTATGCTATCCTGTCCTCTTAATCGATTAAACAATGAAAACCTATTTTCAGAGATAACATACAATCCCGGGAAAAGAAAGAACATAAGAAATGCCGACGCGCTCCTGATAGTGCCGGGATATCATCTGCATTTTCGCAGAAATCCGGTTCATTCAACCCGTTCTTGTGAGGTGATTATCACAGGCAGGGTATTTTGTTGCACAGCCTGTCTATCAGTGTTTCAGGATAGTACTGGCTGTATCAACACTATTTCAGAATTATGATACAGATGGATTTCATTGTCAGGAATCTCCGGTATACCGGTTACATAACAAGAGAACCCGATTTGCCATTGCTTCTATGGCAGGAATATCATCCCTGCCCCAGAATACAGATTCCCGAAGGGTACCTAAAATCTCCCTGAGATCCGGATCATGTCTTTCTCTGCCTAACTCTTCTGCAATATTGATTACCGAGACCGCATGGTTGAGTATATCCTGTATCGCCTGAGGATAGAGCAGTCCCCATCCTTTCTGCTCAAGAAGTTCTAAAGAATGATCATCGAGTGTTCCTTTCCCGGCTTCAAGCACTTTTTTTACATGATGAGGATAGATGAGAACCGGAAGGTGCGGGGGGGAGATCTCACTCTCTCCCTCCTGTTTTATATAATCAGAAAGGCCTGCTACTTTTAATTCCCTGACAAAAGCCTCAATATCTGCACCAACGTAAAACCGCATCAATTCAGCAATCTCTGGAATCGAAACATCAGGGGAGATGAATTCCTGTATATCAGAGAGATACAGGGTAAGAATTTCTCTTCGTTCTTTTCCACCCGGTGGGGGTATATAGATATGTTTTTCTATACGTCCTGCCCGTAAAATCGCAGGATCCAAAATATCAGGGCGGTTTGTGGCAGCGATGACCATTACATCAGATAACTCCTCTATCCCGTCTATCTCGGTCAGGATCTGGGATAAAACACTCTCGGTCACCCGGGAAAGAAGATCTGATCCCCTCCGGTGAACAAGGGAATCAATCTCGTCAAAAAATATAATACTGGGCGCAGCCTGCCTCGCCTTTCTGAATGCCTCACGAACCTTCTGTTCAGATTCGCCGACAAGCCGTGAGAGAAGTTCGGGTCCTTTTATTGAGATGAAGTTTTTCTGCGTCCGGTTTGCAATGGCTTTTACCAGTAATGTCTTTCCGACACCAGGGGGACCGTAGAGCAGCAACCCTTTGGGAGGCGAAAGATGAAGGGCAGAGTAGAGATCCGGCATCTGCAATGGCCATTCAATAATCTTTACAATCTCTTGCTTTACCCTGGATAGTCCTGCTACCTGCTCCCACGAAATATCCGGAATTTCAACGGTGAGTTCCCGCATCCCGGACGGTTCGACGATACGCCTGGCTGCTGCAAAGTCAGCAGCATGGATCATGAGATCCTGTATCCGGGTATCAGCGATACCGGTCATGCCGGCAGAGGCAGTAATCTGTCCCCTGATAGCATGCATTGCAGCTTCTTTGCAATGAAGGGCGATATCTGCGCCGACAAATCCATAACTTGTCTCTGCCCAGTCTTCAAGTATCACGTCCTCAGAGAGTGGCATTTTTTTGGAATGGACACGATATATCTCTAACCGGCCTCCTTTATCAGGAATGCCAATCTCAATCTCACGATCAAACCGGCCTCCCCTTCGTAAAGCCGGATCTATCGCATCAGGTATGTTCGTTGCTGCAATGACCACCACCTGACCCCTTTTTGAGAGTCCGTCCATCATGGTAAGCAGTTGTGCAGTTACCCGACGTTCCACCTCGCCGAACGTCTCGAGCCTTTTTGGTGCAATCGAATCTATTTCATCGATAAAAATGATTGATGGCGCTTTTTTTTCTGCTTCCTCAAAGATATCCCGTATCCGTTTTTCAGAATCTCCATAATATCTGCTCATTACTTCCGGTCCTGAGAGGGTACAGAAGAAAGCATCAACCTCGCCTGCCACGGCACGGGCAAGCAACGTCTTCCCGGTCCCGGGAGGCCCATATAATAAAACACCCTTGGGAGGATCGATTCCAATCCGGGTAAAGACATCAGGATATGTCAGGGGTATCTCAACTATCTCTCTGATTAGACTTATCTCCCGTGATAATCCTCCAATATCCTCATAATGAATGGTATGATGATCATCGGGCAATACAACGGGAGGCTGAGGTTCTAAAATAACATCTATCTTCGTTTTGGAGGAGACGATTCCTACCCCATGGGGATCAACGCGGGTGACGATAAATGGGATAGTTGTTCCAAGAAGATCAATCTGAATCGTCTGTCCGGATATCACCGGTCTTCCCCGTACCTTTTTCGAGATATATGGTTCAGGGTGGTTAAGATGTATATCGGTAACCGGTTGGAATGTTATCTTTTCTGCCTCAAATATTCGTGTTTTTCTGATAATTACCCTGTCACCGATGCCACAGCCCGCATTCGAACGGGTCTCTTCGTCTATCGCTATTTCAGTTTTTTTCCGGGCATTATTTTCTGTATTCCAGACGATAGCAGGAATATTCTTATGACCCCTGATATCGATACAATCACCATTAACAAGATTAAGAGTTCGCATGGTATTTTGATCGAGACGGGCTATCCCTTTCCCGCTGTCAGTATGCGAAGCAGCAATTACTACCAGGGTCACAGAATTCAACGCCATGAGTGCCGCTTACCAGGAATTATGATCTCTTTTTCAGTAATCACCATATCCATACCGATATCATTCCGGTATACCGGAAGGAAAACCATCTCCTGACAGGAAAAGGCAAGACCTATCTTTTTTATATGCCGGTTCCGCGAGAGAAAACGATCAAAATAACCGGCACCGTAACCAAGACGCGTTCCGTTCCGGTCAAATCCGAGCATGGGGATAAATGCCGTTGTAATATCTTCTGAAGCTGCCGGGATCTCTTTTCCGACCGGTTCCGGTACCTGAAATGTGCTGGGAACCAGGTCAGAAATATCCTTTACATACGAGAGCTTCAGGCTTTTATCCCTTGGGATGATGATAGGGACGATAATGGGAACCATCCGGCTCAATAACTCCTTAATGAGGGGGATAGTACCAACCTCGAGCTCTTTGGCCACGTACGTCATGACGGTCTCATTACCATTCATACAGGATAATGCAGTAGTGCAGATGGATTCACTATAAGCGCTGCGTTCCATACGGGAGAGAGAACAGCGCCGTTCCCGGAGTTGATCACGGAGAACTTCTTTATTGATATACATGTCGTATGAAGAGATTACACTTGTGAAATGGTAAGTATTTCCATTCTCACGATTCGGTTCTCTTTTTTCAGGGTGATATCTGCCGGATGATACATGAAGGTATTATCGATACAGGAGTTATTGTCTGGAAAGATAAAGAAATGAAAGACAGATATTTTTTCTGATACAAAGAGACCGATCACCGTTCCTTCCCACATCTCCAGAAACTATATCTGGTGTAACTCAAAAAGACTCTCTTATGAAGTATCTGATGATATTCTCTATTGTGCTCCTCTGCCTGATATACGGGGGAATCCTCCCGGTATCAGGAGCTATCGGTCAGACCAGCTATCAGAGCCAGGTTACCGATATCACAAGTCTCGGGACCGATATTCCAACCACCGTAACTCAGGGATCTGCACTTACTATCACTGATAAACTCATCAATGAGGGGAACTCGGGTACCGGTCCTTTTACGGTTACGTACTACTTTTCTCCTGATACTGAGCTGGATAGCAGATCTGTTCAGATAGGGTCACAGGAGATCGAGGGGCTCGAAAAAGGAGAGAAGATTACTGCCCGGATCTTTGTTAATCTTCCCCTGACAGTTCAACCGGGAACATACTATCTTTTCAAATATATCGATGAAGAACAGGCACTTCCCTATGAGATACGAACCAATAATATCTGGTATAATAATAATCCGATCACAGTACAGGCAGCACAAACGAGTGGATATATATCTCCGTTTCCCACTTCTGCCCCTCCGGTTCCTGTCTCTCCTGCTTCCATGCCCGGGACACTCATCCTATCGGATGTTTTGTATGAACCTGCAGGATTTATCGGGGAGGGCTATACCCCGATTGCAACTCTGTATAACGGAATGAGCAGCATGATCCCGGTAACCCGGATTACCTACTATCTCTCGAAAAATCCGGTCAGCGCTCCAAAAGAGAAGTATCTCGGGGACTGGAATGAGATGCGGGTAATGCCCGGAGAGTCCCGGACTATCCAGAAAGTAATGAAGATCCCGGATCGTATCACACCCGGATACTATTACCTTACTGCAAGCCTTGACGCAATCGGCATTACCGGTTTTCGTGATTATACCTGGGTCAGCCCGCAACAGATCTATATCAGGTACAGCCCTGATGCTCCCTTACCGGATCTCTTTCATCAGCAGTTTTCAGTCCCTGATTGCGCCAACGCAGGTGGGACGATAACCGTAACGAACACCATCGGCAACCAGGGGAATATCTGTGCTGATGATGTTGTTGTTATGTACTACATCTCCCGTGTTTCGCAGTATGATAATAACGCACTCGTAATCGGGCAGTGGAATGCGGGATCTATCTGTCCGGGAGAACAACTGACAGAGACCTTAAAACTCCCGATACCTGATTCCTATCCGTTTGGAACGTATTACATTATCGCGGTCATCGATCCCTGTCCCGATCCCTGTACCGGTGTCCTCGAACTGGACGAGGAAAATAATATCGTTATGCGACAGATAAAACTGAGCAGATGTGTTTTCTGCTCATAATATCTTTGTATCTCCCCCTTTTTCCTGTTCCATCCAGATAATCATGAAACGAAAAAGTATCGGATTATCCTGACACGATACTTTTTTGGAACTCATTCTTCGCCCAGTATTGTATTATCAGGAAAAAGCCATCGAAACGTAAACAATTTCATATAATCGAAGAACAAAGAGTTGATATATGGTTCATCATGTCCTTCTTGATGAAATGAACAGCCTGTTAGAAGAGGCAAGGCAAAAGATGCAAATAAGTCTGCCAGAGGGCAATGAGAACCAGACTGAAGAATCGGTCCAGGTGGTTGAGTTTCTTCTGGAGTCGGATCTGTATGCCTTTAATCTCTTTGAAGTAAAAGAGGTCGTAGAATACACCAGTATCACCAAGTTACCAAATACCTCTGCATGTATTAAGGGAATCATCGATCTCAGGGGGGAGATTACCACCATCATTGATATCAAGCGGATACTTGGAATTTCATCCGGAAAAAATCGTTCTTCCAATAAGATGACAGATTCCCGTATTATCGTTCTTGATAACAGGATTACCCGGTCAAAGATCGGGGTCATCGTGGACGATGTTCTTGCCGTATCAACCTACCAGAAGAGCCAGATAGAGAAATCGATGCAGAGTGGTGGCGAAAAGGAACAGATAACCGGCATTATCAAGAAGAAAGTTATTGAGAACGGGTCCGAAAAGACCGACCTTGTCCTCTGGATCAGTGTTGCCGGGTTACTGAAATCGTTGTAATTGAAAGTATGATAAACGGTTACATAAAAAAATAAGAGAGAAGTACTTTACCAGACAACATCTGAAGGATATTGAAATTCTGATAAATTTTCCCTTTTCGGGGAGAGAACTTAAAAATTATTACCTTAGATCGTTTAAAGCACTATAATTATCAGGGATTGTTTGAGATGGAAAATCCAATTTGTCATACAAAAAGTATATCCAATGATTATATTAATTCTTCAATAAATCCTGATATTTCTTCATTTAGGCTAAATAATGAGACTGGAAACAAGATTTTGTATTATGTTACCACAGTACAATTGCAATGATAGTTCCATTTTTTTAAAGATAATCCTGTTTTTCATACGGAGAAAAAATGACACATGTATTACTGGTCGATGACGATGATGCCATTCTTGAGATAGCCAGGCACATCTTAAAAACAAAGCACAACCTGGAGGTAGATACATCAAATTCCGTCGATAATGCTCTTACCATGCTCTCTACCCATGATTACGATGCAATCGTCTCTGATTATGCAATGCCACAATATACCGGATTTGACCTGCTGCGGATCATCCGCGAAAGGGGATACACAATTCCCTTTATCCTCTTTACCATCAAGGACCGGGAGGAGATGGTTGTACAGGCCTTAAACCTCGGAGTTAGTTTTTATGTCCAGAAAGATGCAGTCCCCGGCGTTGCCTTTGCCGATCTTGCAAACAAGATAACCCTTGCAGTAGAACACTCCCGTGCTGAAAAAGTATTACGCATTCAGCGGGATCTCGCTATCACCTGCACCAGTGTAAAGGAGCGTGACATCATCCTCTCTGCATGTACCCGGGCATGCATCGAGATAACCGGGATGACGAGCGGAGCGATATATCTCAATAACTCAACGAAAAAAGCCCTTCATCTCGCATACAACAACGGATTTGGGAAAGAATATCAGGCAAAAGAGAATCAGGCCGGTTTTATTGCTACCATAACCCGGCTCATGAAGGACAAGGTCCCGGTCTACCGTATGGGGAATAATGACAGGGATAAAAAAAACGATCTCAATCTAACTGACGTAAAACACGCTGCAGAAATTTTCTATCCCATCATTCACCATGATGCACCAGTCGGCCTGGTACATCTTGCAACCAATGAGGAAGGATATCATATTCAATCAGATATTACCTACCATCTTGAGAGTACCATCGTGCAGATGGCAAGTCATATTGTCGAATGGCAGAAAGAGAATGCCCTCGTTGAGAGCGAACGAAAAATGTCCACTCTTCTTGGAAATCTCCCGGGAATGGCCTACTCCTGTAGTCACGATCCGAAACGAACCATGCATTTCGTCAGTGACGGGTGCCTCGCCCTCACCGGTTATTCTTCAGATGAACTGATCCATACGGTTACCTATGGGAATCTTATCCACGAAAAAGACCGGGATCGTATCATGACGATCATCGATGATGCCATTGCCGGAAAATCACAGTTTAAACTGACATATCGCATTCAGTCCCGAAGTGGGAAGATACACTCGGTCATGGAACAGGGAAGGGGGGTTTATGATCCCGATGGCAGCCTCTCTTCCCTTGAAGGATTTATCTTTGATAACACAAAAGAGAAGCAACTGCACGATTCCCTGCATATCAGCGAGAAGAGGCTGAAACTACTCTTCTCTCACATGAACAGCGGGGCAGCTATCTTTTCTGTTGATGAAGAGAAGAAAGATTTGGTCCTGCTGGATCTCAATACCTCGGCAGAGAAGATGGAAAATAAAACCCGGAATGAACTGATTGGCATGAGTTTTTTTGATATCTTTACCAACCCGTCTGCACAATCATTGCGGGAAGCAGGAAAAGCAATCATAGAGGACGGGAAACCAAAATTCCTTCCAAAAATCCCTTTTTCTAACGGGAATAAGACGAGATGGCGGGAAGCATACCTGTTTCGTGCCAGTTCTCTTCATGGAAAGGAACTCTTTCTTTTGTATTCAGATATAACAGATCGTATCATCTATGAACAGCAGACGATTGCGTCGCTCCGGGAGAAGGAACTGCTGTTAAAGGAAGTACATCACCGGGTTAAGAACAATCTCCAGATAATATCAGGAATACTAAAATTACAACTGTATGCCGAAGGGGATCAGGATATCACTGAGATTATCCAGAACTGCCGGAACCAGGTATACTCAATGGCATCCATTCATGAAAAATTATACAATGCCTCAAATATCGCAAACATTAATATGAAATCGTATATAGAGGACCTTGTGGATTATTTAAGCCAGGAATACACCGGTATCACCACTGCCATCTCCTTTGATGTTGATTGTGATCCTGACATCTATCTTGATATCGATACCTGTATCCCCTGCGGTCTTATCTTAAACGAGACCATAACCAATGCAGTAAAACATGCATTCCCGGAGGGCGGTACAGACAAAACTATCAGAATCCGATTTAAACAAAATAATGACTCCTACATCATGAAGATCGCAGATAACGGAGTCGGCCTTGACGATGTAACCGCGGTACAGAAAAAGAAATCCCTGGGAATGGAGTTATTGCGGCGGCTTTCACGACAGTTAAAAGGGAATGTATCCATTGAGGGGACGGGGGGAACCACCATCACGGTATCATTCCCCAAAAAAACACGAGGATAACCATGCCAAAAAAGATTTTAACCGTTGAGGATGAGGCTGTCAACTCAATAGTACTCGAGAAGACCCTTCGTGAACTGGGATATGATGTAGCAGGAAATGCTTTTGATGCCGAGGAAGCCATTGCAATGGCACGGGATGAAAAACCGGATCTCATTCTTATGGATATCAGGATTCAGGGAGAGAAAGATGGAATCGAGGCTGCAAAAGAGATATACGCACTCTATAATATTCCGATAATCTATCTGACTGCCCACTCAGATGATGAGACAATAAAGAGAGCAGTTGAATCCGGACCCTTTGGTTACCTCATCAAGCCCTTTAAAGAAAAGGAACTGTACAGCAATATCGAGATGACCATCCATAAACACAAGATCTACAATGCTGCCGCCGGGGTCAGAGAACAGAGACCTGCTGACACTACCGTTTCCCGGCAAACAAGAAAAGAGAGTGCTGTACTACCGGAGAGAAACAACACGGCAGAGGATCAGGAGAAGGCAGTTGTTCCTGTTCTGTCAGAAAGGGGAGTTGATCCCAAAACGTATTCAGGATGGATTTTATCTGCCATCAGGTACCCGGTTTTTCTCTTCGATACTGCCGGGTTACTGGTATTTTCGAATAAAGCAGGTAAGAACTTTCTGTACAAGACAGGCATTGCAGATACCAGCACCAACAATCTTTCTATCCGGCAGTTCCCGGATTTTATGCAGGCAACATACAACCGGAACCAGGCTGCATTGCAGAAAGGCAGGCGTATCAGCGTAACCGGAACCCATACCTTTCAGGGGAGAAATAATGAAATTACCATGGAGATGCAGCCGCTGATTTTTAACAACACCCTCAGTTACATCTCTGTTCTTCTTCTTCCCATAGCCTATAACCGCCGGGATACAGCAGGGGAAGATACTGATATGATTCCTCAATACTTTCTTTCCGACCTTATCAACCGGTTACGTGAGATTCAGTTTCTCGCTTCCCCGGAGGACAACTACCGTTTCCGAAAGATCTCACTTTATTGTGGAGAAGTAGTACGAATTCTCTCTGATTTAAAAGAGCCGGAAATGGAGTAGATTACAACTCGATGGTATATTCATTTAATATTGATGCAGGAAGCCGGATCGTGATATGATATGATGACTGGGGATACTTCTCTTCCAGTACAAGGAGAGAACATCTCTGCAGGTTTCCCGGAAGTTCCCGGTCAAACCTCTTTTCCGCTTCCTTGTAAAATTCAACAATCCGGCCTGGTGCATGAACCGGACTGGTTCCACTGATTTGCTCACCGAATTTTACACCGATCTCAGCAGGCAGCAGGATATTCTCATCATGTAACCATAATGAACAGGTATCAATCTCAAGGAACTTCTTCTCGATGATGATGTACGTAAATTCGATATCGAGTTCTACCAGCAGGGATGATTCAAGCGAGATGACATTATACAGGTGTTCTAGAAGAGTCTTTTTGTTCCCGAAAAGATCCGCATGCAACGCCTTTTTTGCAAGATCCTGAGCCATTTCAGGGATTACCGTCTCCTGTTCAATCAATCGTATAAGTCGCTCCTGCTCTGTTATTCTCTGATTCATCGTTTTAAAGATGCGAATCTGGCGTCGTGCTTCATGTTCCATACCCCCAAACTGATTACGCTGATCCATATCGCTTTATATCAATCTTCTACCATATAAGTAATCTGGCCTGACGTGAAAGAATAAAAGAGAAATTGTTATCTATAGGTTCAGGGTGTATGTAATACTATGAGTGATGATGAACAACAGTCTGCCGGACCTGTATTGACAGATACCGAAAACTCATCTACAAAAAACGGTTCATCTCATATCAGTGCCGCACTCTGGAGTTCCGGGCTTGGATGCTGGGAGATGAACGTTGCAGATAAAAGACTCGTCCTGGATCATCATATCAGTTTTATTCTTGGAAATTTTGATGCCGGGTCTCTCTCCCTGACCGAATTTATCGGAACCTATGTTCATCCGGAAGAGCAGGAAAGAATATGGGAAGCATTTCTTCAGGTAGAGAGAGAAGATGCAGAAGAGATGCTCATTGAGTTTCGTCTCAGATCAGGGGAGGGGGGATATATCTGGGTCCTCATGAGGGGGGATATCACCCGGTATACCCGTGAAGGGGAGCCGGAAAAGATATCAGGAACACTCGAGGATATAACCCGTATCAGGGAGATTCGGTCCACACCCATGTATCTTGCCAGTGCAATCTCGGCAAACAGAAGGGAGATCTGGGAATCGTTCCTCTTACTCCTGAAAAACAAGCATTTATTCCATATTCCTGTCTTCTTTTCAATCCTCTTCGGTCTGTATGCAGGAATCCTGTTATCTACCGGGTACCTTGATAATCTGATTCATTCAGATAAGGGGGTTGGTCCGGTTGAACTGCTATTGTTATATATCTCATACCTGTTCTATTATTTTTTAAAGGCAGGTATCATCCATGCAGGATGGGCAGCGATGCATGCAAAAAAAGAATCACTCGCAGATACGATATCTTCACTTCGTCCCTGCTCGCTATCAATAGCACTATGGGCCGGAATTATGATGGTTTTTGCTCTGGTTATGGTCACCGCATCAGAATATGCTGAAGATATCGGTCTTCTTGTCTGTGCCATATTCGGCTCTTTCTTCTTTTTATTCACCTATTTTGTTGTTACCGTCCTTATATGCGAGAAGAATAACGTCCTTTATGCAATAATCCGCTCATATGAAGTTTTTAAAAAGACCCGTGCAATCGGTGTTGTCGGCATCATATACTTTGCAGTTCTCTTAATTCCGGGAATCGTCTATCTTATCTTTATTAACAGCTGGAAGAATGGTGATATCATGATATCGATGGATCCCGCCACGGCTCTTGCCGTATCATCTGCTTCAGGTCTTGTCACTATCATTCTTCTGGGTAGTGTTGTATTTATTACCATTGGAATTATTATCTTTATTCTGGGCACCTATATCATGAATCAACTGTATATCACGCTCCTGTACAGGGATGAAGAGAGTATCGCCCATACCGTTACCGGGCCTTTTCACAAAACCCTCACCAGCATCAGGTTAGAACAGGATTAAAGCCATGAAACAAAAAAAACACACGAAAATTGGCAGAAAAATACCTGTCAATCCCATCATTTCCATCATGATTGTGGTAAGTGTCTCCGTTATCGTATGCATGACGGTTTCTGCTGATGGAAAGGAGTCTTTTCTCACCGGAATTACCGCAGACAATCTCTCTGTGAATGACCGTGAATCCTATGTGCCGGGGGAGATCATTGTTCAGTATGACACGAGGATGTATACCGGAACTTCTGATACCATTACATTCTCTCCGGAAAACATCATAGCAGGAGCAGATACACTCCTTGATTATACACCGGCAGGCATTTCCGGACTGTACCTCCTCTCCATACCTGATACGGTCTCAGTACCACAAGCAGTCTCACGTTATGAACAACAACCAGGGGTGGTTTACGCAGAACCCAATTACTATGTATATGCAGCAGTCCTTCCCAATGACCCTGACTTCACGCTCCAGTGGGGTCTTTCCAATACCGGTCAGATAATCAATGGTATTCCCGGAATGAGGGGGTGTGATGTCAGTGCTCCGGATGCCTGGGATATATCTACCGGTTCGAAAGAACAGGTGGTAATAGCCCTCCTTGATTCAGGAGTTGATCTGACACATCCGGATTTAATCCCGAATCTCTGGACTGATCCCCTGCGGGGAACGCATGGATACGATGTTATCGATAATGATTATATTCCGATGGATTTAAACGGTCATGGTACTCATTGTGCCGGGATCATCGGAGCTGTCGGGAATAACCAGCTCGGTGTTTGTGGTATCAACTGGGAAACCAGAATAATGACGGTTCGGTTTCTGAATGGAGGAGGAGCCGGAACAATATCAGGGGTCCTGTCAGCGATAACCTGGGCACAGGAGAACGATGCAGAGATCATCAGTTGCTCCTTTGTAACAGACAGTTACAGCCAGGCGTTATATGACACAATTTCATCATCACCCCTGTTATTCATCTGTGCAGCAGGTAATAATCATTGTAACATTGATGCAACCCCCTATTATCCTGCCTCATTTACCTGCCCCAATATCATCTCGGTAGGATCCATCAATAACCAGGGAACACTTGCCCCGTCATCGAATTACGGAATCATCTCAGTAGATCTTGCCGCTCCGGGTGTCGATATCTACAGTACAACCCTACAAACAGCAGGATCAGGATATACCTACATGTCAGGAACCTCAATGGCGGTCCCGTTTGTATCAGGTAGCGTTGCAATCCTCAAAGCAATCTGTCCGGACTGTTCAAACCAGAAGATCACTGATGCCATCTGCAATACCGTCGATACATCTCCTGATCTTGTCGGATACACAAAAACCGGAGGACGACTGAATCTCTCAAAAGCGGTTACGGCACTAGGTCCTGTCAATCCTGATTACGGAGATCTTTTTCTGTCCGGGGGATGGAACTTTATATCAGTTCCGAAAGTATTACAACCCGGCCAGGATACTGCCATCATCTTTTCCAATGTTGTAACAAACGGACATTCACTGCTCACATATACGGATAACCAATGGAGGGCTGTGAAAAGTGATGAGAAGATAGTTCCCCTGCAGGGGTACTGGATATTCTCAGAAAATCCTCACACCATCCGTCTCTTCTTTGAGAGAGATCCACAAACACTGCCAACCCGCCAGATTCATGCAGGCTGGGAAGCGGTTGGATATTACGGGACATCAACAAAAACAAGTTGTACTGCTTTTTCATCAATACAAAACATCTGGCGATTCCTGATCGGATACGATGCAGTGAACCAGCGTTACTCTGATTTAATTGAGAATACCTGTCTTACATTCGATCCCGGTGTATCTGTATTTCCGTATCATGGATACTGGCTGTATTCCGACTCTTCCGGGATATTAACCTCATAATTTTTTCACTATTTAACTTGAGATAATTACCGGTAATTTTTTCTGATTTACAGTCATATAAAAACAATTTTTCAAAAATAACAAAAAATTTTCTCTGAAAATAAATGCCTAAAGATTTGATATTACAAACAGGTCAATGGGAAAAAAAGATGGAAGCATCATAATTTTATATATGCTTTCTCCATGCTGCAGGAACTCCCGGTTTTTTCCCCCAATCTCATATTCCGGCAGGTCTGACGAATGAAACACAGAATCAGTTCTTCATGACAAAAAAAATAAGGATACCCGGGCATGGAGATAAAAAGAAAATAATAGGATTATCCTGAGAAATGCAAGAGATAGGGTTTACACGATGTTAAATATCTCTCTCTGATTCACAAAGGCAATATCGCCCTCGTCACTCTTATTGATGGCGTCAGATGGCAGGGCAGTCGCGAGAAAGATATACTCCCCTGGTCTGAACCCTGCATTTTGCGGAGAGAAGACGATGCTTGTCCGCTCTCTTCCCTCGACAGGCAGGGATACTACCTGTGTACCCACCGGAATGAGGTCTCCTGAAGTTGAACATGCATTAAGGGTTATCTGAACCGTCGTCTCTACCGGGAGGAGATTACTCACGGTAATCGATCCGGTAATAAAATCCTGCATAAAAAGCATATTGGTATCAGTCTGCAGAAGTGCTTCTTCAACAACAATGGAAGCCCCGGTTGTGACGGCCGGGATACAGAACAGAAAAAAACTTACCAGTATCATAACGGTGCACTTCCGGTTCAAGACCGGATTTTGCATACAATCATGACACGGGTTCATTGGTATTCCCTCCCTGACAACACTGTATATGGCGTTATTTTATTTATATATTGTGCTAACATTTAGGCTGCCGCATTATTTTGCATTTAAATCTGTAAATTTTAATAATATCTATAAATGATTCCTAAATTTTATTGGTACATCTTTGCGTATGCCAACTGTATACAACGGTATCCGGGATACCATATCTCCATTTTTTTTATTGTATGGTACTGACACCCGTGACTGAAGAAAACTGATTAATGGCACAATTCAGGTGAAAGAAAAAGTCCCCGATCCCGGATACGTCTCTATCAGGAAGAGAACACTCAAACGATGGGGAGAAAAATGGTTGATTATACCGGACCAAGAATTTCATCAGGAGAATAATCAAGGCTCTCCTTTACACGAACACCCTCTCCGCGGATATCAGGAGTCCCGAGAATAAAATCATTTAATCCCACATATTGAACAAATACTCCCCGTAATTCATCATTATCCTCTACCCGCAGATCAAAATGCCCGTCTTCTTCAAAAACCCCTGCATCTGCATTCATCCATCCAAAACCGATAACCCTTGGCCACCGGTAACCAGTCAGATTTCGTAGTGCATCCCGGGCCCATGATACCTGGTCCAGATCGGGTTTATCATCTATGGATCCAAACTCTGATACAATAACCGGTTTATTCTGATTAATCGCAGATATCTCCTGGTATTTCTCATCAAACGTGTCAGAAAAAGATGGAGCTGTCAAATGCCCGGGGATACGTGCACCATACACCGAGACACCCATCCAATCGATATACTCATCTCCGGGATAATATTGTGCCAGGTTATCAGGAGATCCTGGTGTATCGGTAATGTTCATCGGGAATACCCAGATTATATTATGAGCTCCTTCTTCTTCTGTCAGGGTAATAATACGTTTGTATACATCCCGGTACAGGATGGGATTAATACTCTCTTCTTTATCATGTTCAATGCGAAAAGACTCAAAAAACAATTCAGATAAAGACAATTCAACAATCAGGGGATAATGAACTGATGCAGCATCCCTGCCCCACTCCCGGATACTCTCATCATGAACACCTGAAACCAGTTCCTGCCAGGTTACGAGCGGGTCCTCTCCGTTTTTGTGCTCAACGGGAATTGCAATCTTAATATACGGCACTATCCCTGCCTCCTGGATCAGATTAACCTGATCCGGTAAAAAGACAGGATCATCTGCCCAATTATTATACAAAAGAGTCCATGCAACCGGTTTTAAGACTGCTTCCTCATACGATCTGATACTCTCCAAAGAGACCCGCGATTCAATCAGGGAATCAGTTTCCGGAGCATATACTCCATGATACATACTCCCTGCACCGGGAGGGAGTAACGTAGATTCATCGGCAGGAAACAGACCTGAACCGGAAACAGAAATCGCAAAGAGAATTATAATTATTCCGATAATGAGATATCGATTCACTCTCCTTTTATGCATACAGGTCCAATGCGTTTAATCAATTAAGAACTTGCCGGTATCAGTGATTACGGGCATTCAGAAATGAGATATTCGGCACAAAACCCAGAAAAATCCTTCTTACTCGGGATACCATGCATCTTACTTTAACAGACTTTAAACCCATTACCATCGAGGACAAACCATTATTTGATTCTGTCTATCTGAAATACCCGGTTTGTCATAGTGAGAACACCTTCTGTACGCTCTTTTGCTGGCAAAATTATGGACATTATTCATTTGCACATATCAGAGACAGTATCATCATCAGGGGTAGCACGAAGGATTATACCTCATACCGGGCTCCCATCGGACCCCGTGACCCTGAATTACTCGATGCGGTACTAACTCTTGCAATACAGTCAGGGGAGAAAAAACCCCTGCTGATATTTGATACCGGTCAGCTTGAATGGATACAAGGGCTCTACCCGGATCGTCTCTTTCTGCCGGATCGGGATTTTTTTGATTATGTGTACCTCTCTCATAATCTTTCTACCTTACCAGGAAAACAATATGTAACAATCAGAAAACAGATTAACAGATTTGAGAAAAAATGTCAGCCGGAAACAGAGTATCTCTCGTCCCGGAATCAGGAGGAGATAAAAGAGTTCCTCGTTGCCTGGTGTCAGTGGCGGGAGTGCGACAAATATGAGATTCTTTTGCATGAAAAAGAAGCAATCACCTGTGCAATGCAACATTGGTCTACGCTCGGATTGCAGGGAATAGCAATCAGAACACGGGGCATCATCACGGGAATCGCAATATTTGAAGAGTTAAACGAAACAACTGCAGTTGTTCATTTCGAGAAGGGGCTTCCTGATTGTGAAGGGATATACAAAAAGATAAACCAGAAAACTGCTGAAATTCTCTCTTTAAGATATACCTATATTAACAGGGAGAGTGATATGGGAATGAAAGGATTAAAAGAGGCAAAGAAACGATATTATCCGCATCACATGGCAGAGATGTTCTATCTGCAACTGTAGTCATCAGAGAGATAAACGTAATATCTCAACCAATGCAACCAATAAATCCGACAACCGTATAAAGATCAGGCTTCGTTCACCGTATCCCTTTTTCCGGTAATCCCGGAGACATACCGGTTTATGATTATTTCAGATAATACCATTCTAACATTCATAATATCCTTACTATGGAATTATGCAACCTCTTTTATACTAGTTTTTCAATACATACATACCGATAATGGCAGATTATGTATTATTATCAGAAAAAATGCATTTTTTTTGGGTGATACTGGGAGTCGTGACACTGACAGCCGTATCCCCCATATCTGTTACCGCATCTTCATTCTCATCATATTCATACATCGATACCATCGGTCCGGTTATTGAAGAGACAAATCTGGTTGGCATGTATCAATCTTTTGGACCATCTCCAGGAAGCGGATCCTATCAGGAATCAACAAAAACAAACAACGGCCATCTGGTAGAGACAAAAACACTTGCATATCAGTCAGGAATGGTTCCACTGACAACCGACAATATCATCTCAAATAAAATTCTCACCTTTGAGAGTAACGGAACCGGAGGAACACTCATGGCATCAGAGGGGATCTCTCTTTCCCATGCAGTAAACCAGTCAGATGAAACGGGTGTATCCTGCATTCTTGGAGCGGATGAATCTATTACTGATACCAGAGATGAAACAATCCATGCCGGAAGTGCCCTTATGGGCGTTACCTCGATTTCATATTCATCCCACGGAGCGGTTCGGTTTGAAGGAACCGGGGATCCCGCACTGGAATACTCGGTTCACGTAGAACCTGATACGGCTTCAGGGAAGGAATTTGCAGAAGGAACGGTCACAACCGGATATACCTACCAGACGTATGACGGAGTTACCCGGACCCGGGGAAGTGGATATACCCTTACTTCAGGACTGATATCCTTTGTTGATCAGATCCTGACCGGAGGGGGCGGACAGATACAGATAACAGACCAGAGTTCAGCTATAGGAACAACCATCACCGATACCTCCCATCGACAGGAATCGTATAGAGAAGAGACGGTCGGGCATGCAGAACAACAGGGATGGAAAGTATATGAAGGAGAATTAAGAGCGACCGGCGGAGAACTGAATCAGACCCGGGATCTCAGGTTTGACGGAGGCATTGAAACTGACTGGATATTTTCCTTTGCATCCAATGAATCACAGAGTGGAACGATAACCGCAAAAGAGGTAGTTGTAGCAGGAGGAACGGCCAATTCGGAAGAGGCGGGATCAGGATCCTGTATCTTTGCCGATCCGACTGCAGAAGGAGATTTGAGAGGCTATGAAGAAGCAATCGGATCCATGGACATGATCGGCGTATCCCGGATCAGTGCCCAGACATCATCATATGTCCCCTGTGAAACCAGGTCAGCAGAGTTATCTTACACCAGTTCATTTGTATATCCTGAACACTTTGAATCTGCCCTGAACCGGACTGTCGGAGATATTAATGCAGACGGTATATACGAGGATTTAAACAACAACAAAAGACTGGATCTCCATGATATTGTTCTGCTCTTTACCGGGTATGAAGCGTTTCGGAGCAGTGCAAACAGCACCCTGTATGATTATAACAGGAATAACCGGTTTGATCTTGCTGATCTTGTCGAATTATTTGAATCTCTGTAAAAAAAAGTCATATCAAAAGAGTTGCCCTGCAAATTCCTGACCCCCGGATAAACCATTTCAGAAGGGGCAGGAAGGATATGTGTCTTCGGGAAAGAAGCTTTATCTCAGAAGTTTTACCGGATCTCATTTATTTCCGGAATCAATGAGGTGGGCACGGGCTGCAGGAGTGGTCATCCTCCCCTTCTGAGTCCGTTTCATAAACCCGATTCTGATGAGATGTGGTTCATATACATCCTCGATTGTCCGTGACTCCTCGCCAACCGCAATTGCGATGGTCTTTAACCCTACCGGACCCCCGGAAAAATCAAACGCGATTAGTGATAAAATCTTCCTATCCAACTCATCGAGACCCATCTTATCGATTCCAAGGGTATCTAATGCCCATTGTGCAATCGGTACGGTGATACTGCCGTCACCCCGGATAAGACCAAAATCCCGTACACGGTGTAACAACCGGTTTGCGATTCGCGGAGTTCCCCTGCTTCTTTTTGCTATCTCAAGGGATGCTTCCAGAGAGATATCCAGCTTGAGAATTCTGGCACTCCGCTGAATGATTTGTGTCAGATCAGAGATATCATACAGATCCAACCTGAAGATAATACCGAACCTGTCCCTGAATGGTGCACCTAACAGACCGGTTTTTGTGGTAGCACCGATAAGCGTGAACCGTTTCAGATCCAGCCGGACAGATCGGGCAGACGGGCCTTCTCCAATCATAACATCAATTGCATAATCCTCCATGGCTGGATATAATATCTCCTCAACAATCACGGGAATTCGATGTATCTCATCAATAAAAAGAATGTCTGTAGGTAGTAACGGGGTGAGCATTGCTGCGAGATCGCCGGGTCGTTCAAGAATGGGACCGGTAGTTGATTCTATCCCGGCATGCATCTCCCCGGCAATAATATGGGCGAGTGTGGTCTTTCCAAGACCCGGAGGTCCTGACAAAAGGATATGGTCAAGAGATTCGTTTCGTTTTTGTGCTGCGGCTATTGCAATACGAAGAGGTTCTTTTATCTTTTCCTGTCCGATAAAATCCTTCAATGATGCAGGTCGTATCACCTCGAGAGACTCATCATTATCCTCTCTTTTTGATAATGTCCGCTGCCGGGATTCATCCGGAATCTCCAAAACCTTTCCTCCTCCTCTATCGTTGGTCATGCATGGTAATCATTTCACTTCTGTTCCTTTTTTCCTGATAATATGAAGTGCCTGCGTTAATATCTCTGCAGTAGTATCCCCCGTTTCAGAGACAAAAACCTGCGAAACGGCATTTCTTGAGATATCTTCACTGAATCCCAGTGCTATCAGACCAAGAATTGCATCATTGTGGGAAGACGGTTTACGCTCTGCCTTACACGCACGAAAACGCTCTTTCATGATATCACCAAGTTCCAGTATCAGTCGCTGGGCACTCTTGGATCCAATTCCGGGAACACGGACAAGTTCCTTCTCATCCCCGGTAATTATCGCAAGAGCAATCTTTTCAGGGGGGATTAAACCGATGATCCTCATTGCGAGGGCAGGTCCGACACGGGAGACACGAATAAGGAGTAAAAACATCTCAAGTTCAATAAACGAGAGAAATCCATATAATGTCATTGAATCCTCCCTGACAACCAGTGACGTATACAGGAACAGATCATTGTCTGGTGATACCGATTGCAAGACGTTTTGGGTAACATACACCCGGTACCCAACCCCGCTAACATCAATTACAATCCATTCAGAACCGCACTGGGTTACCGGACCATGAATATGAGCTATCATTGTAACAGATCACGCTGCGTATAGTGAAGATGACATACGGCTGTCGCAAGGGCATCTGCAGCATCATCAGGTCGTGGAACTGCAGACATTCCCAGCAGCCGTGTAATCATCTTCTGTACCTGCTTCTTATCTGCATTGCCTGATCCGGTTACTGCCTGTTTAATCTGGTTCGGACGATACTCAAAAACACCAAGACTGCATTCTGCAGCAGCGAGAAGAATCACTCCTCTGGCTTCGCTTACCTGAAGGGCTGTAGTGGTATTCCGTGAGAAGAATAATTGTTCTATTGCCATACAATATGGTTCTGACCGGGTTATAAGTTCCATCATGGCATGATAGATTGATTGCAGTCTGATATGGGCCGGATCTTCTTTTCCTGTCCTGATGCACCCATAGGTGCATAATGTCATCTCTTTTTTTAAAGAAGCGTCCACGACACCATATCCGACAATCGCATACCCGGGATCGATACCGAGGATCCTCATCTCATCTCCCGGTTACCATCTGCTTATCCAGGTAAGGGTCTCTGTCAGGAATGTTTTCGTTGGGGATGAGGTTATTCGTACCGGTTATCACAATCTCTCTTTCAAAGATGATCCGGGCCAGATCCGACTTCTCCCGGGCACGTTGCAGATCGAGAGAGAGATCAGTGGTTTCACTGCTCATGCATACAATATTGATCTGCTCTTTTTGGCAGATACATCTGATCCTGGTAACCGAAGAGGAATGACTATAATCCAGACCATCTGCAATTCGTAACAGTGATGAAAGTACATTCACCCGGTACCGGTCTTTTTCATGTAATGGTACAATCTCTGCATGGTCACTTTTGGGAAGTACTTTCCGATGATACCGGGCAACAGCAGCAATAATCCCGATATCATTATCAGGGACCATACCTGCCAGTTCTCTCCTGATAATATCCCTGCTTTTTTTATGATGGCCGGTCTGCCCGAGAGAAAGGCCGGTATCATGAAGGAGGGCAGCAATACAAAGAAGATCTCTCTCATGTTGTCCGAGCCCGTGAACCGCTCTGCAATCATCAAACAGCATGGAAGCGAGCAGGCAAACCTGTTTTTCATGGATAACCGTATATCCGAAGGTATCATACCGGGTTGCCAGTTCTTCTATCTGTCTCCATATCCTGTTTTTCATCTCTATTCTCCTGTCAGGAATTGATGTCTGCATTTTCTTTTTGTAGAGGATGAAACCATCGCATGATGATGAATTTTTCCGCCACTTCTGCTGATGCCGGCGAACATGGAATCTTTTGTTTTTTTAAAAAGAAAAGCAGAATTTTCAGGTATTCCCTGAAAAAAAGACATTTCTCCTGATATAATCCGGACATTCCATTAGAATTTTCAGGTTCCAGACTCTTCCTCAGGCACAGCATTGTTCCAGATCCCACGGTTCTCAAGCATCCAGAGCTGGGCATGTATCTGTTCTTCATCTTTTTCAATAACCGTCCGTTTGTATGTACCATCAGAGCACAGATACCGTGATTTAACGGTATCATTCAGGTGAACCGGTAACAATTGTCTGATAATAATATCCTTGATTGCCGGATCAAGAACAGGAAAGAGGACTTCGATACGCCGGTTTAAGTTTCGTGGCATCATATCTGCACTCCCAAGTAAGAGAACAGGATCACCACCGTTGTGGAAATAATAGATCCGGGAATGTTCAAGAAATCTTCCAACTATGGTATTAACCGTAATTTTTTCAGATATGTTTGGAATCCCCGGCCGGAGACAACAGATACCCCGCACCTGGAGCTGGATATCTACTCCTGCCTGAGAAGCACGATACAGTTCCTGGATAATTTCCCGATCCTGAAGTGCATTAATCTTTATGATGATCTTTCCATCCCCATACTCTTTCTGCCTCGTTATCTCCCTCCCGATTAGTCCGAGGATGCCTCTTCTGATCTTTTTTGGTGCAACCATAAGGTGATTGTAGGCAGTAAAACGGGAGTAACCGGTCAGTTGATTGAAAAGGTTTGAAACATCAGAAGCTATCTCGTCATTTGCGGTAAAAAGTCCGATGTCGGTATAGATTCTACTGGTAAACGAGTTATAATTTCCAGAACTCATATGCACGTACCTGACAATACCTTCCCGTTCGCGACGAACAACCATGCACAGTTTTGCATGGACCTTTAGTCCCATCAGACCATACACAACATGAACACCGGCGTGTTCCAGGGCACGTGCCCACCCGATATTATTCTCCTCATCAAAACGGGCTTTTAATTCGACAATAACAGATACTGCCTTTTTATGTTCCCGGGCATCAAGAAGCGCCCGAACAATGGGAGAATCAACACCGGTCCGGTATAACGTCATCTTTATCGCAAGAACATCGGGATCCCGGGCAGCCTGCTGAAGAAAACTGACAACCGGCTGAAAACTCTCATACGGATGAAAGAGAATCGTATCTTTCGCCCTGATGATGGTAAACAACTTCTTCTCATTCTCGAACCGGGCAGGTAACGAGGGAACAAAGGGAGTATCCTTAAGATCCGGCCTGTCAAGATTATACAGACACATTACATCTGCCATTCCCACCGGTGCCTGCATCATATAGAACATGTGCGGTGATTTTGCCAGTTTCTCTCCCATCATAAGACAGACCGAATGATCCATGCGGTCTGATACCTCTATTCGAACCGGAGTTCCCATCTGGCGTCTTCCCACATACTCTTCAATGGCAGTAATAAGATCGTCTGCTTCGTCCTCTTCGATCTCGATATCTGCATCCCGTGTTATCCGAAAAGGATACGATGCGAAGACCTCCATCCCAGGAAAGAGAAGATCGATGTTTGCCGAAATAACATCCTCGATAAAGACGAGATCCATCCGCTCTGATGTGAGACTGCCGGATCCGACAGTGTTTTTAGGGATTTTTATCAGACGGGAGAAGAGGCTTGTCGGAATCTTGACCCGTGCAAAATGCTCTTCATCCTCTTCGCGGTCCTTCACAATGATGGCGAGATTGAGAGATAGATTCGATATAAAAGGGAAGGGATGCGATTTATCAAAAGCAAGGGGGGTAAGCACAGGAAATATATCAGTAATAAAAAATTCACGCAATCGTTTCTTATCAGCATAAGAAAGATCTTCATAGTGATGAATATGAATTCCAGCTTCTGATAAAGCAGGAACGAGGTCAAAAAACCAGACCCGGGCGAGTTCTTCCATTAATGGATTGAGAAGAGAATAAATCGCATCGAGTTGTTGATTCGGGGTTAACCCATCAGCAGGGGCCTTGAGGACACCTTCCTTAACCTGCCGGTGAAGACCGGATACCCGGACCATAAAAAATTCATCAAGGTTATTTGCAAATATTGAGAGGAATTTGACCCGTTCAAGAAGAGGATGACTGGTATCTTTCGCCTCATCGAGAACATGGCGGTTAAATTCTATCCATGATAATTCCCGATTAATAAAAAGAGCCGGGTCGGATAGATCTGGTAACTCTGATACATCGGTATTCCCTGAATAATCCGGAGTATTTGTATCACTATCCATAGTACCATACTGTGCGTTTTTAGGTAAAGAGATACTGGTTTTTATATTCCCGATTAACAGATATCCTGCCTACAGGATTATACCTGACTGATACTGGAATGATTTTGAGAACTTCCTGATATAACCGGAGAGGTAGGTGGCATCGTCGAATCTGGTAATTCGGGCAGGATCATCCCAGTAATCCTGAAACGACTTTCCGGCATCCCGAGGATTATAATAGACTGATGTCGCATCTTCCGAGATCCTGTCATTTCCTTCCTGTAATGTTGCAGTAAACCGTACAAAGACACTGCCTTGCGCATATTCCCCGTCATATGATGGATCTATCCCGGATGCTGCCCGTGCCCGTGCAATAATCTCATCGTAATACTCAGGATAGCTGATGGTGGTAAAATGAGTTGACGGTTCAGGAGCTTTTGTAAAGTTACCAGACGGCTCTGCCTTCATGGTAAACGGGATTGCACTATAGTCAGGGAGACCTGAATTCTTTATCATCGCAGCAGGTATACCCGGTACACACAAGCTGATGAGGAGAGAGACGATAATAACAGTCTTTATGGTACTTTTCATGATCCTATTATACCCCCTTTTACAGGATATCAGCCATATGGTGTCGTGTGAATCTTTCTGTAATCACAATTATGAAGTGTTTTCGGTTATAGCCGCGCATATATCAGGCGATTAATCGATACCACTTCATTCCTGAATACCCGGCATACCGGGGCTTACCGATCTCCCATACCGGGGATCAAGGGAAGAGAGAAAAAGGAGTGAGAAAAGACGAAAAAAGGTTGTCGCAGGTGTCAGGATAAGGACTGATAAAAAAATAAGACTGCCCATGCTACAGAATGCATAAAAAAGACCGGGTATAGAAAAAAATGAGAACAGGGAAGAGAAGAGCGATACCAAAAAAAGACTAAAGAAAAAGATGAATCCTGCAACCGCCAGGGCACCGGTAACCCGTATGAGAAGATACCAAAAAATCCTTTTTTTATTTACCATCAGCAGAGAGAATACCGTTTTGTATGCGAAAATGATTGAACAATTGTCAGTTATCATGACAGGAACGATAAAATCATACATACCAATGAGAAAAACCCAGACCGGAAACAGGCAGAGAAGTGATACCATGAAATAGGTGAAAAATGTATCCAGAATAGAAAGAAACTGACCCTGATTTTCGATTAAGGCAGGTACCAGAATGAAAAATGCAGAGAGAAAGATTATGAGAACTGCAAAAATGAGGGCCAGAAGATAGATTCCAAAATACTGCAGACCTCTTCCTAAATGAGACCAGAACCGGGAGACAATACCGGTTTTTCTGTCCACAATAACATCAACAAAAACAAAAGATAAAACTGACTTAAAAAAAAGCAGAATGAGAATTACCAGGATTATCACAGTTCCTGCAAGCATCATCTCTTCCGCATGAGATGATATCATCACGGGATTTGTGATCGAATCCGGCAGACTGTCAGGATTACCCGGATCATACCCGGGAAGAAGGGTCGGATCAAATGAGGAGAACAGGGAACCACTGATAAAGAGGGTCAGAATAAAGAAGCGTACCCATACCTTCCTGTCAGGGGGCCAGAGCATATCTTTTGTCATAGAAACGGCCTCCTGCACACAGCATGAAAGGGTACAGTTCCTCCCGGCTCTCATCGTGATACTCAGTTATCATCTTTCCCATAAAAGGTAAGTGAAAAACGAAACATTAATGCAGTTGTCAGTTCCAGTACGGCATATAAAAGTCGATTTTATGACAGAAAATGCAAAACCTATCCAGGTTACCGGTATTGCCGGTCTTCCCCTGATTCAGGAAGGAGATGATATCGCCCGTTTAATCTGTGACAGGATAGAAATTCTTGATGATGATATTCTCGTTATCGCCACAACTATCATCGGAAAGGCAAAAGGTTATACAAAAAGGTTGGATCAGGTACAACCTTCAGTTCAGGCCATTCGGATCGCAGAAAAAACGGGTGAAAATCCCTGTTTTATCCAGGTTGTCCTTGATAACTCTGTTGACCTTCTTCTCACCTACCCTTTTATTCTTTCAGAGATCTCATGCGGTCATATCGGAGTAAGGGCAGGGATCGATGCGAGTAATATCGAGGAAGGAAAGGTTATCCTCCTTCCAAAGGATCCAATGAGGGAAGCGGCTGAGATCCGAGACGCAATTCACACCTGCTGTGGTTCCTGTTGCAGTGTTATCATCACCGATACCTGTGGACGGGCTTTTCGCAGGGGTCAGACCGGAAATGCTATTGGATGGAGCGGAATTGTTGCTATCCGTGATTTTAGGGGAGATACCGACCTTTTTGGAAAAAGACTGGAGATAACTGAGGAGGCTGTTGTTGACGAGATTGCTGGATTTGCAAATTTTGTCATGGGTGAGAGCCATGCAGGTATTCCCGCAGTAATCTTTCGGAATTGCCCGAAATGGCAGGGACATGACAACTTATACTTCAATAAGGAGGAAGATCTCATCAGAAATGCTCTCGGGAAAAAAGAGAACTAATTCCCGGCTTTCGTGAGAAATACCTGCAACCCGGGTTATGCCACAGGATGTGAGAACAGGAGATTCATAACAATAATGATGAGACCGATACAGACAGCGACTCCGATAACGGCATACGGGCTCACATGAATGGCCCTGCGGTCCTCACTGTCATAATAATTAACAAGACCCGCTGAGGATATCAGCCTGCCACTCTTCTTTTTTGCCATACATTATATTCTCTTTCAGCCTATATAAAGCAAAGTTGTATGGATCATTATGTCTGATGCAGAGATCATATCAGGCCATGCGCTCCTTGGAGAAGCGCTTGAGGAGAGAACCGTATCCATCATCATGACTCAGGGTATTATCACTGCCATCGAAGACGAAAAGAAAGTTCCTGATACCTGGATCCTGCCTGCATTCTTTAATGCACATACCCATCTGGCCGATACGGTAGCGATGGATCTCCCCTTTACCGGTTCACTGACTGAGATATTCACCCCACCGGACGGATTGAAACATCGGATCCTGCAAACCACCCCGGATACTACTCTGGTTCGCGCCATGCGGCAGTCTGTACAGGAGATGCAGAAAAGCGCTGTAACCGGATTTGCAGACTTCAGGGAAGGTGGTAAAAAAGGTGTATCACTCCTTAAAGAAGCTCTGACACATCTTTCCTGCCATTCTATCATTCTGGGACGGGATGGAGGAGAACAGGTAAGTGACGGGGCAGGTATCAGCAGTACCCGGGATTGTGAAAATTACCAGGAGATTGTCTCATACATAAAAGAATCCAAAAAAATTCTTGCGTTTCATGCCGGGGAACAGGATCCGTTTGATGTGGATGCTGCAGTTGCCACTGACCCGGATCTTCTGATCCATGGCACTCATCTGACACGGAAACAGATCTCGGGCATTGCCGATGCAAAGATCCCGGTCGTGGTCTGTGCACGCTCAAATGCATATCTCGGCGTCGCAGATGAGAAACACCCCCCTATCCAGTCACTTCTTGACGAGGGAATAACACTTATGCTTGGCACTGATAACGTCATGGTTGTACAACCTGACCTGTTTTCTGAGATGGCATATATCCATACGCGGTATCACATTGATGCACATGACCTCTTACAGGCTGCCGTCAATGGATCCCGGCTTCTCTCTGATAATTTTTTTATCGACAAAGGGAAACCTGCAAATCTCACAGTGCACGATATCTGCGGGACCAATCTCATTTACTCCCGCGATATGTGCTCAACCGTCGTAAAGAGAGGGGGAAAAGAGACAATTCGCAGAATAATTATTAATGGAGTAAACAAACATTTCTAAGCATTTTTGGGGGAATACATGTATAATACCATTCTTGTTGCGATAGATGGATCACAGATCAGTGAGAATGCTTTTCTGGCAGCAGTGGAACATGCACGTGCGTACAAGGCAGATCTGCATGCTATCTATGTTGTTGAGACCGGTCTCTTTGTGGATGTTCCGATTGATAGTAATCTTGAGATGATGTACAGCATCCTGAAACGGGAGGGTAACACCATTCTTGAGAAGATTACCGATATCGCAGAGAAGAAAGGAGTCACTGTCACTACTCATTTTGAGCAGGGACATGCAGGAAATGCCATCATTAATACCGCCGAAAAGATATCTGCAGATCTGATTGTCGTGGGGTCTCAGGGCAAGAGTAATGTCGACCGCCTGTTACTCGGTAGTGTCAGTTCTTTTGTAATTGAACACTACTCAAAGTCGGTTCTGGTGGTGAGAGTATAACCGATATCCCAAGAGTATCTGACTATATGACAACAGATGTTGTCACCTGTGAGATACCCGGAAACAGGGATGAAGTCTTAAAAATGTTAAAGAGGACCGGAATTAGCGGAGTTCCGGTCTTAAAAGAAGGATTTCTTGTAGGAATTATCACCAGAAAAGATCTCCTGCAGAAACCTGAAGAGAACCAGCTTGCGCTTTTAATGACCCCGAATCCTCTCACGATACATTCTGATGCATCCATCGGACAGGCTGCAGACATGATGTATACCAATCAGGTCAGGAGACTTCCGGTTCTTGAGAATGAAAAACTCGTTGGTCTCATCAGTATTGCAGATCTTATCCTCGCAATTGCACGACTCAGGATTGAAGAAGAGATACAGGAGATCTATACATCCCATACGTTTGCCATCTGGGAAGAGACCCCGCTTCCTTTGGTTGGAAGGATCATGGAGATATCAGGATTTGAGGCCATCCCGATCCTGAACAAAGAGAGCAAGTTGCAGGGCATTATCTCAGAACGTGACCTTATCAGGCATGCAATGATAGAGGATTCAGTGGAACATTCAGACTTCTCAACGACCGGAACAGATGATGACGAATGGACATGGGAAAGTATCAGGGATGTCCATACCATCAGTTACGGGATATCACGGGTTCAGCTTCCCAATCGTCCGGTCAAAACGGCAATGATCAAGAATGTGGTAATGGTTCCGGCAAATGCAGAAGTGAGTGAATGTGCTTTAAAGATGAAACGTGCAAGAGTAGACCAGTTACCGGTAATTAACGGAGACAACAGGCTTAAAAGTATGCTTTTTGACCGGGAGTTAATCAGGGTACTTCTTGATGCCAGATATCAGTAACCATTTTAAATTGGTTATTCAAACATAGATATAGACACCCTATCTACAACTTTTTCTTATCGCTTCAGGTGTGTACATGAAAGACTGTGATACTTCAATAATGGCAGGAACAACAACCGTTGGCATTATATTTGACGGGGGAATTGTTCTCGCTACCGAGAAACGGGCCACGATGGGATCCCTTATCGCCAGCAAACGTGCAAAGAAGATTTACCAGATAAACAACTGGATGGGCATGACTACAGCGGGAGGGGTTGGAGATGCCCAGCAATTGACACGGATTATGACGGTAGAAGCAAATCTCTTTGCCATCAGGAGGGGACGTCCCATGAGTGTCTCTTCTGGTGCGACGCTCCTCTCCAACATCCTGCATGGCAGCAGACTGGCACCTTATTATGTGCAACTTCTTGTCGGGGGTTGCGATGAGACCGGACCATCGGTCTATTCTGTCGATGCGATCGGAGGTGCCTCACCGGAAGTGGATATTGTTGCCACGGGTTCCGGTTCACCCATGGCATACGGAGTTCTGGAAGACCGGTTTTATGAAGGGATAAAGAGAGATGAGGCAATACAACTCGCCATCAGGGCGCTAAACGCAGCCATGCGAAGAGATGCAGGATCAGGGGAGGGGATTGCACTGGTGACCATCACCAAAGAAGAATACAGGGAGTTTTCACCGGAAGAGATATCTGCTGTTGTTTTAAACTGACACGTTAGATCTTACTATTTTTCTTTTTTAGGACGATTGTATGTTAATTGATGAGAGATTAAAAGAGCTCCACGCCAAGATCAATAAAAAGATTCCGGCTGGAATTACCGTATCATCTGTCGAATTTGAAGGACCGGAACTGGTTCTTTACACAGATGACCCGAAGGCATTTGCTGACCAGGCGGATCTTATCCGTATCCTTGCGCGTGACCTGCGAAAACGTATTGTTGTCCGTCCGACAATCCTTGAAGATCCGGAACGGGCTTCGGCTGCTATTAAACGGGTTGTTGGAGAGAATGCCGGGATAACCGATATATTTTTTGAAGCAGACACCGGTGAAGTTCTGATTGAAGCAGAAAAACCAGGGGTTGTTATCGGTAAAAACGGATCTACGTTACGGGATATTACCAAAGAGATCGGATGGACACCTAAAGCAGTCCGGACACCTCCTATCGAGAGTGTAACTGTCAAACAGATACGTCAGTATTTAAGAGCTTTTCAACAGGAACGAAAAGATCTCCTTCGCACAATCGGAAGAAAAATTCACCGGGACGTCACCGCAAAAGATCAGTGGATTCGTGTTACCACCCTTGGTTGCTGCCGGGAAGTAGGCCGTGCCTCATTTTTATTGTCCACTCCAGAAAGCAGGGTTCTTATCGACTGTGGAGAAAAACCGGACAACGCATCTGCAACACCGTATCTGTATGTCCCTGAAGTCAGTCCCCTCTCTCAGCTGGATGCAGTAGTCATTACCCATGCCCATCTTGATCATTGTGCACTTGTACCCCTCCTCTATAAATACGGGTACGAGGGACCGGTCTACTGCACTCCACCGACACGGGATCTCGCAGTGATGCTTCAACTGGATTACCTTGATGTCATGAATAAAGAGGGGAATCAGATTCCCTACTCATCCCAGGAGGTAAAGATGTTTATCAAACATGCCATTACGCTGAATTACAGCAGCGTGACTGACATTGCCCCTGATATTAAACTGACGTTCCACAATGCCGGTCATATCCTTGGTTCTGCAATTGCCCATTTCCATATCGGGGACGGACAGTACAATATTGCCTTTACCGGGGATCTCCTCTATGGGAAGAGCCGGCTCTTTAATTCAGCTGTAAACCATTTTCCCAGGCTTGAAGCAGTCTTTATGGAGAGTACGTATGGGGGATCAAAGGATATTCAGCCTTCCCGGCAGGAAGCAGAAGAAAAACTCTATGAAACCCTTAAAACGGTCCTGGAACGTGGCGGAAAGGTTATCATTCCAACCTTTGCAGTAGGCAGAAGCCAGGAAGTGATGCTTGCGATTGAGGAAGGAATTCGGAAAGAGAAGATTCCACCCATGAAGGTATACCTTGATGGTATGATTAAAGAGGCTACAGCCATCCATACAACGTATCCTGAATATCTCAATTCTGACTTACGTAATTTAATCTTTAAAGAAGGACTGAATCCATTTCTCTCTGACTGTTTTGAGCAGGTAGATTCGCAGGAAAAACGTGAGAAGGTGATAAATGGAGAACCCTGTGTCGTTCTCACCACGAGTGGAATGCTCAACGGAGGACCGGTCATGGAATATTTACGGGCATTATCACCTGATGAACGCAATGCTCTCATTTTTGTCGGTTACCAGGCAGAGGGAACCCTTGGAAGGAGGATTCAGAAAGGATGGCGGGAGGTTCCGGTTGGTAACAGGGAGAGTATCATTATCAATCTTGAATGCGTGACGATAGACGGGTTTTCAGGTCATTCCGACCGCCGACAGCTGATGAGTTTTGTCTCACACATGCAACCCAGACCTGAGAAGATATTTACCATCCATGGTGATGAGAACAAAACAATCGATCTCGCCAGTTCAATATATAAAAAATACCATATTCAGACCCAGTCACCAATGAATCTGGAGACATACCGCATGGCTTAGATGATGACATATGCGGTTTTGGATCATTTTCCTTGGAATTTTTTCCATCATGGCGCTCTCAAATGCGCCGGTTCCTCTTCTTCCTGAGATCGACCCAAATGTGCAGATCCAGTCTTTTATCTTCTCTGCATACTTCCTTGGTGCGGTAATAGCAACCCTTCCAGCCGGGTTTCTGACCGAACGATTTGATATCCGGGCACTTATCAGATATTCGCTTCTTATCAGTGCAGTGACCGGATTTTGTATGTTCTTCTTTCCCACTCCATCGGTATTTTTCATTGCGCGGATCATTGAGGGGGTTTTCGCAGGTATCTTTGTTACTGCCACACTGACCATCATAAACAGGCAAAAGAATCATATCAGTCTTTCAGGAACCTACATGGCATTACTCAATGCAGGTCTTTTGTCGGGTCTTATCATAACAGGGGTAGTATCCTCAGTAACCGGAGATGATTATCCCGGTCTTTTACTATTTGCTATCCTTTGCAGCCTGTCCTGCCTTTTTACAAGATTGATTCATGACGACTGGTTACCGGCAATCACTCAGTCTGACCCGGTATCATCACACTCTGAGATAATTCAATTAATTCGTGATGAATGGCCGTTATGGTCCTCAGTTATTGTCATACTTGGAATAACCGGCGTGGTACAGTCATTATATGGCGCATACACCAATGACAGTCCGCTGGTACTTGGTACAAAACTTGCCCTGATGAATATTGCAACCATTATTGCTTCCCTGATTGCCCCGCGAATCCCGTTACGGCCCTTACGCATGATCAGAGTATCAGCAATACTGAGCGCCTTTGCTCTTATTCTAATCCCTTTTAGTGCGATCATGATCCCGGTCATTGGCCTTATCGCAGGCATTGCATACATTGCACAGATGGGGTATCTTGCAGGAACCATTCAGCGAACAGGACTGGCAATGGGGATGCTTACTACCATGAGTTATCTCGGGATGATGACATTCCCGGCATTAGGGGGAATCATTGCAAATCAATACTCAATACCGGTTAGTTTTTTAGTATTTTCAGGGGTTTGTCTCGTGATTGCCATCGTAATCGGCAGATGCCGCTGTACGTACCAATTGTGAAGATATGTTTTTATAAATAAGATAAAATATAATTGAATACCGGTTTCTTTTATTGCTTATACCGATGGCATCAGGGAATAATTGTGAGAGAGAGATCATCCCCCGCATCAGCCTCGGGTTGTTGTCCGGCAACGGGTATGAATCGCTTAACATAAGAACCATCCAGACAGATATTAAACGTATTTTTTAAAAAATTTTGATTTCGTGAGTTGTTTATCCGGATATTATCGTATCATAATAATTATACGATAACGGGTAAATAGTATTACATATGACATTCCTCAATAAGAGTTCCATGTCAGAATCAGAAGAACAGGAAAATGAACTATCAAGAATTGGTGTCTCGTTACCATCCCATCTCCTGGAAAGTTTTGATGAGATACTCCATTCCCGGGGATACTCTTCACGTTCTGAAGGGATAAGGGATGCTATCAGATCATACATCAGGTATCATAAGTGGATGTCTGACCTGTCAGGTCAGAGGCAGGGGGTCATCACCATCGTGTACGACCACCATCAGCGTGGACTCATGTCCGCGATTACCGAGATTCAGCATGAACATCTTGATATCATTCAGGCATCACTTCATTCGCACGTTACCCATAATCGTTGTGTTGAAGTTCTCCTCCTCCGGGGCGATGCAATCAAGATAAAGAGGGTATCAGAACATCTTATGGCACAGAAAGGTGTTGAATCAGTAAAATTAACAACAATCCCTCTCGAAGACTAGTAATCTCTTCACACAGATAGAGATAATAGAAAAAAAGGTGAAGTATATGCCACAATGTGGCATAATCACGGACCTTTTTCCTGCAGGACAGGTATCACTCAGGCAAGAATCCTTCTTCTGCTCATCATTATCACCGGTCTCGTTTCTCACGTTGTTTCGGATGAAAAGAATGATACCTTTGATGCAATTGCATACTATAACAAGGGTGTTGATCTTGCTCATGAGGGAAATTACACCGGTGCGCTCCAGATGATTGACCAGGCGCTTACCATCACACCGAACTTTACCCTTGCTCATGTAACCCGTGCCGGGATCTATACAGAGACAGGGAACTACCAGGAGGCCATCAGGGCTGTAAATACAGCATTAGAACTAGATCCCGGGAATCCTTCGTTGCTTACAGTCATCGCAAACCTGTATCTTCTCGCAGGAGACAACGAAGCAGTATTACAGATAACAGATGAAGCGATACGAAACGACCCGATGATACTCGAGACCTGGATAATCAGGGGTTCTGCTTTTGGCTCATTAAAAAGATATAAAGAAGAAGAAGAAGCATCACAGATGGCACTCTCCCTCTCTCCGGATTCAGTGGATGCGCAGATAAACCTGAAACACGCGAGAGATCATCTTTATTCCTCCCAAATCCCGGAAGATACCCCGAAATCAGGAATATGGTTATTCTGTCCTCTCATTGCAATCGGTTTTGGCCTTGCATTTATGTGCAGAAGAGAGATTTAATCATTGATGAAGGAAACAGCACAAAAATATTGTGCTGCCAACACGATTATCTTTTTCCCGGGGCTACTTCCCGGCAATACAAAAAAAAGGAGATCGGATAACCACAATTTAAATAAAGAAATCATTTCATGCGATGGATTTTTCCCTCTGTACTGCTGAATATATCCATATTATCCGTTTTTGGGATATGAGTTTTAAAATCGATATCATTCCCGATAGAGTACATCATCGCCCAAAAAATAAACAATCGATAGAGACATGAGATATTTTCAGTTGAACGTAATTCCCCTGAATCAGTACTCATGATAGATAGGAGAACATGTCAAAACAAACTGTCTATAAGAATGACCGGGATAAAGATGACGGGAATCTCCTTTCCTTTCCCGCAACCCACATGCATGATATCTATCTGCAGACTGATAATGATCTTTTTATTACGTTACATAATCCTGCTGCGGTCAGAGATCTGGCTATTGATTCTTTTCATTCGATACAGGGTGATCTTCTTGGAAGTCTTTTCGTATTTCAGGACGAATGGAACATTTTTACAGAAACACTGAAACAAAACAGAGAGGTGCAAGAATTTCCAGCCTGTATTAAGAAAAAAGATGGTTCCTTTTTTATTGGTTTACTCTCATTTCATGCAAGAGGAAATAAGGAAGATACGGCAGGCACAAAAGGAGTAACCTATGAAGGCTGTATTTTTGATATTACGAAATCATGGATAGATGCATTGCTCACCCCGGAGAGGGAAATTACAGAATTCACCCCCATATCAGATAGTGCAGGGTTCTGGGTTTATGACCCCATTCTTGATATATTATTGGGATCTGAAACATTTTATCTGGTTACCAGGCTCTATCCCCGAAACAATGCTCTCTCATTACAGGATCTCATCCCATCTATCCCTGCATCTGACCAGATGTTTCTTCTTAAACCTGATGAGAATAAAAGTGAAAATAACCCTTTTTTGATACGAGGAGTTACGTATGGGAAGAATAGACAGGATAAACAATATTTTGAGCTTATCGGTAAGAGATGGAATCATGATGCAAGAAATCCGCGTTTCTTTGGATTCATCCATGACAAGACGCAAAGCGAAATTTACAAACAGTCACTCGTCAGGTATACCAATGAATTTGAAGAGAAGAACAGGGAATTGGAGGCACTTCGGACACAATTACTTGATATGAATCGGGATCTTGAGCAACGCATTAATTCACGAACAAAACAGATCGAGGTATTACTGAATCAGAAAGATGAGTTCATCATCCAGATTGGTCATGATATCAGAACTCCCCTTACCCCCCTCCATGCTATCCTTCCTCTCGTACGGAGACGAATCCGTGATCCCCAGTGTCAGAATCTTCTTGATATCGCAATATCCGATGTCCAGTCAATAACCCAGTTTGTCAACCATATTCTCACCCTTGCTCAGGATAACACCCTTTATTCTCAGTCTGATATCATCCCGCTTGGATTACATGATACCATTGAAAACATTATTACCAATCATTCCTATCTTATCTACCAGAAGAGTATTGAGATACAGAACATTATTTCGCCCGAAATTACCATCGGGATATCTCCATTACATTTTGAGGCAATATTTGAACGGATCATTGATAACGCCGTTAAATACTCATATATCAGTGGAACGATAGAGATCACTGCAACCATACTTCCCGATGATGAAAGCATCGGGATATCTGTTCGGGATTATGGAATTGGTATTCAGAAAGAAGATTTAACCCATATTTTCGATGATTTTTACATGGCCGATAAATCACGCCATGAAAGGGATTCATACGGACTCGGCCTGTCAATTGCGAAACGGATCATTCATATCTATCATGGTTCAATTCATATTGCCAGTGATGGACCAGGATTAGGAACCATCGTTACGGTTCGTCTGCCTCTGACTACTCCGCAATCTCTGTTAGCAGATAAAGGAGATAATTCGTAAAATTACGGTGTTTTTATGGAAGATACAATTCCTGCTGGTTATCAGGTAATGATCGTTGATGATGATGCCCATATCCGTATTGCCGTCATGGAGACCTTAAAAGATGAACATATCCCGGTAATAGCTGCAGAAAGCGGTTATGAATGCATTCATCACCTGAAGGCCGGGTTTCGAGGAGTAATCCTTCTCGATTTAATGATGCCAAAACTGGATGGATGGGACACCATCACTGAGATCATAAAAAATGACCTTTTTCATGATATCATTATCCTGATGCTGACAGCCCGCCTTGTACCTGACCAGAAGATGATATCGGTACAGGAGTACGTATTTGATTATCTGGTTAAACCATTTGAGCAGGAACATCTCGCAGAAAAAGTCAGATTTGCTCTTGATTTTCTAGAACCCTGACCAGATATGCAGACATTTAAAACCCTTATCATTATTGGTTCTTCGACCGGGGGTCCCCAGATACTCAGGACAATTTTTCATTCAATGCCAAAATTACGGGCATCTATCATAATTGTCCAGCATATACCGGCCAGTTTTACTCATTCCCTCTGCACTCACCTGCAGGCATGCACTGATATGACCGTCTCCGTAGCCAAAGCAGGAGATACCCCCCAGGATTCCCAAATCCTTGTCGCACCGACGGGAGCCCAGTGTATGATAAACGAGAACAAAATTATTGATCTCTCTGTTACCACCCGTGTTCACGCTGTCTGCCCTGCTGTTGACTGTACCATGCTCTCTATCCGGGAAAATATGTACCAACAGATTGTCGGCATTATTTTAACCGGTATGGGACATGACGGGACAAAAGGGATTCAGCATATTCATGCACTCAAAGGAATTACTATCGCCCAGGATCCACAAACTGCTCCAATTGCAACCATGCCACAGTCAGCAATAGACACCGGAGCAGTCCATAATATCCTAAAACCAGAAAAAATTCGGGAAAAACTCTTATTATTCCGTTAAAAACCGATCCAAAAGAGACGTTCAGACTTGACTTATCATAATTTTATGAGTGTTCTTTGTTTTGGAAAATAAAGTTTTCGTGCAGACCGACAGGAAAAAGAAAACGTAATTTTAAAAAAGAGAGAGACCTCAAATCCCGTTACCATATACCGGGATAATACCAGCAGATTACCGGAACAATCACGATAACACAGAGACAGACCGATAAAAAAAACCATTCATGAAATAGCAGGTCTTTTTCCTTTATATAGATAAAACTATCCCTGCCATATCCCCTGCACTGCATACTGACATAGGTCCTCTCACCCTGTTCCAAAGCCCTGATAAACATGGATCCCATCATATAACCCATATTTGAGATCCGGTATTTATAGGGAAGAGACCTGTCAAACGGGTTAAAAAGACGGGTTTGCAAGGAATCAATTACTTTGCAGTACATCGCACCAAAGACAAACAGGTACCGGATCATCATACCGAGTGAAAGAATCAGTTCTGCAGGGACTTTCATTCTCCCGGCGGCCTCCAGCAGATCCTGAAGCGTTGTTGTTGAAGAAAGCAGAACAATATACGAGTAACATATAAAGAACTTCAGGAGTAGAATTGATGCAAACTGAACCGATTCTGCAAAAATAGTTATCCCAAACGGGAGAGTTACCAGAGTATGGTATTCGGTATAATATTTATTGGTAAAAAAAATCTGAACCCCTGATATCAAAAATCCAAACGGCAGGGCAAAGATGAGGCGGTGTATGTATACCTTTACCGGAATTGTTGAACTGATCCAGAAAAACACAAAAAAAAGGAAAAAAACCGCTGCGACTTCATACACAACCGGTGAGTACGGTACTCCTACCATTGCGACGATTACTGCTAAAAAAACAATTAATTTAACCCGTGCATCCAAAGAATGGAGATAACTGTTCAGGTTCGTTACCTCTTCGAGGTCAAACAATTCTTCAATCATTTACTTTTCCAAATGCCTCTAGAAAAGCAGCCTCTGATTCTTTATAGGTATATGCCATCCCGATATCAACACCATGATCCTGCAGTGATCTGATGAGTTTTGGAAGAACAGGAATATCCAGCCTGACGCTCTGTAACAGCTCATGCCGGGAAAAAATTTCAGGAACCGTTCCTTTTGCAACAAAAGAACCGTTATTAATAACATAGATATACTCAGCGAGTTCTGCAACCAAAGAGATGCTATGGGTTGAGAAGATAATCGTCATACCGTATTTAACTGAAAATTCCCTGATATAACGGACTACATCCCTGATTCCCTGCGGATCGAGTCCTGCTGTAGGTTCATCCAGGATAAGGACCTGGGGTTCCATAGCAATAATACCTGCCATGGCAACACGTTTCTTTTCCCCGCCTGACAAATGATGAGGAACCCGGGTCCGGTAATCCTCTAACCCAAGGAATTTTAACGCTTCAGAGACACGATGCTGTACGATATCTTCTGAGAGACCAAGATTCATCGGGCCAAATGCCACATCCTGCTCCACCGTTGGAGAAAAAATCTGATCGTCCGGATTCTGAAATACGAGGCCGACTGTCTTCCTGACTTCTTTGATATTCTCTTTTGTTATCGGTTCTCCTCTCACTAAAACGGTTCCGCTTGTTGGTTTTAACACCCCGTTTAAATGCTTAAAAAGGGTACTCTTTCCAGCACCGTTTGGACCGATTATGGCAATACGGGTATTTCTCGGTGCAATAAAGGTAACATTTTTTAAGGCAGAAATATTGCCCTTATAGGTATGGCAGAGATCAATAGTCTCGATAATATGCATCGGTTTTCTCCCGGAATGATGCAGAGATAAATTGAACGTATTTCATGGCTTTTATATCAGGAATGTTGTAAATGATTAGGTTTTTCTCTGTTTCCATCAGTATGATTGAATAAACCCATCTTCCCTGATGAATCGTATTGATACTTCATGAGTACCTATTGGTCTTTATCATGATAAATTAATACGAATTACTGATTCGTAGGATGAAATGAAGAAAAAAAGAGAAACAACTCGAAAAATAGGAATGAAAACCTATGCTTTACTATTTCCTTTTCCCATTACAACGAGATACGTAGCACCTATCACCACAACCAGGGTTAGAATTATCCCCACAACAATGGCGATGAGACCACCGGTGGCACCATCCATGGCAGGTAAGGAATAATCAGGCAGGGGAGATTCATATGCAAAGGTTCCGGTTCCTACTATTTCAGGATCGCCTTCTTCAGGAGAAAGTCCGGCCAGGTCTTTCTGCCCTGATACCACGAGAGCAGAACTCTCAAGACCATCCGGATCTCCTGATGCCATAAATACCGCAACCACGCCGATAAGGATAGCAACGATAACACCAGCAAGAATAAAAGTTTTATTATCAAGTGTCATGCTGCACCTCGCACTGAAGAATCAACCAGATCCGGCCGGGCCCTGTAGAGAACATAGATGACAATTCCCGTGACGATACCTTCTATCACTCCGATAATGGCATGATAGAGACCCATCGCAACAAGTCCCGGGGCAAGCGGGAATGTCCCTGCGATAGCCATCTCAACAGCACATGCAAGGGCAGGGATAAAACATGCCAACCATGCTGCTATCCCGGCAGAAACAAATGGGTTCTTTATTGCCTTCAGGATCCCTTTGTAGGAGTAAAATCCGACAAATCCACCGATGACACCCATATTGATGATGTTGGCACCGAGAGTGGTTATCCCTCCGTCTCCAAAAATAATCGCCTGGACAATCAGAACAAGAGTAAGGATAAAAACCGCAGCAAAGGGTGAACCAAGGACTATTGCCGCAAGTGCCCCGCCGACGAGATGCCCGCTCGTTCCCATGGAGACCGGGAGGTTAAAACTTTGCAGGGCAAAAATACCTGCTGCAAGAACCGCAATCATGGGGATCTTATCCTCATTCATCTCAGATCTCGCCCATTTCACTGCCAATGCGAGAAATATCAAGGCAATAATCCAATAGACTGCTGCCTGAGGTAATGGAATAAATGCGTCTGGAATATGCATAAAGCACCAAACATAATAGGAAGACGAACTATTAAGGTATTTCCTTTTATTCTTTTTACATAATTTTATTTTTCTTCAAATAATAATACGGGATCAAAAGAAACGAAATATCTTTAAGGAAAATCATTAAACCTTTATATCAGCAGGTACTCGATAATGAACAGAAAAGATACAGAAGAACGGATTTAATCCAGGAACAAGATTCGCATTCCCCGGATTCTTAAAAAAAGGTATGCAAGAAAAATCACCGGTTGAATACTGAAAATGATAGCAATACATCTTATATCATCAATATAACCCGTGAGTATTGACATCCTGCTCACTATTTCTCTCATATCATTACCATTCCATGTTCATGGGAACCAGGCCGATTGTTCTCATTTATCCATGGCAGAAAAAAATTAAACTCGAAGATCCAGTGATTTTTTCTGGTTTCAGGTGAGATAGGTATGAATGCTTGGAATAATCGGGGGAACTTCAATACTGCATTCTGATATCTCATCATACCAAAGCCGGACCGTTGATACACCCTATGGATCATCTGATCTCTTCTATCGTGATGATGTCATTCTCTTACAGAGACATCAGCGCAACAGACCTCCGCATGTCATAAATTTCCGGTCTCATATCGCTGCTTTGGCAATATCAGGGGTTGATACTATCATTTCCATCGGATCTGCCGGATCGCTTCATCTGACAATCGCTCCGGGAAGTACGGTAATCCCTGATGATTATCTCTCAACCGCTGCTATCCCCAGTTTCTTTAATCATCGTATCTTTCATATTATGCCTGGTATTAACCAGAGACTAAAAGATACCCTCTCAAACCTGATACCGGGCGCTATCAGTAATGGCAGATATATCCAGGTGCCGGGACCCCGGATAGAGACAAAAGCCGAGATAGCATCGTATGCAACCAGTGCAGACATAATCGGTATGACAATCTCAAGCGAAGCTACACTTGCAAATGAACTGGAAATTCCCTTTGCATCAGTATGCACCGTAGATAATTACGCAAACGGAATAACAAAAGAAGAGATCTCATATGATCTCATCGTGAGTCATGCACAAAAAAACCAGGAACAAACCGACAAAATCATCCAGTCAATTATTTCATTTCTTTCGTGATTTAATACGATACCTGCTATCCATAAACCCCATACTTCAAAAAAGACAATATTTAGATTATCCGCACATGAAACCCACCATAGAAAAGATATCAGGTATTGTATATTCACGTTTTTTAAAGAGAGATAACCACAAAATCACAGGGTTTTTTTCCATACCCATGAATCAGAGAAGATTAAATTCATCAGGACTACGTATTAATAATGAACTACACCACTTAGATATGAGGGGGTCTTTTCCTGGTACAGATTGCTATCCTGCTTATCGGTGAGATAGAGCATTTTTCTCAATATCTTAAGATATTTACCGAATCCGGAGTAAAAACTGAGGTGACACCATCCCGTTCTCCTAAGGATTCATTAAAAATTCTGCAGTCTGTTGTTTTTGATGTTATCCTCTGTCCGTTTCTGATGGATCGGATGAATGCAATCGAGTATGCCGACCGGCTCAAACGTCATGTACCCACAAAACCTGTTATTATCGCCATAGGAAGAGAAGAAACGGAAAATATTCTAAAAGCATTAAAGACAGGTATTGACTTTTTTTTTAGTGAAGACCAGAATATTTCACTCGAGAATATCCGGTTAAAAAATTTTATTCTCCAGGTGATATCAAAAAAACAGGCTGAAGAAGCTCTGTATTCATCTGATACAAACTACCGGACAATCGTTGAGGCAACTGAAGATTCAATATACATGGTTGACCGGCATGCACGGTATCTCTATATCAACACACCTCATCGGATTCGTCTGGCCCTCAAAGATACCCCGTATGAATCTCGATTATATCGTGATTTCCATAATCCTGAACAGACAAAAAAATTTCAGAGTGCACTGACCCGGGTTCTGAATACCGGAGAACTCTATATCGATGAATACGAAGAAGATGAAAGAATTTATCTCAGAAAATTTATTCCGGTAAAGTATGAAACCGGTGAACAGGCACTGGCAGTTACCGTTCTCTCAACCGATATAACTGACCGCGTCAGGCTTGAAGAGAATGTTACCCGCAGTGCCTCCCTTCTTGCTGCAACGCTTGAGTCAATCACAGATGGTATTTTTGTTGCAGATCTCTCTGGAAACATTGTCAGTTATAACCAGAAATTTCTTGAGATGTGGTTTGTTCCTGATACTATCATCAATGAACGGGATGAAGAAGTTCTTCTTGCATACATAGAAGATCAACTGATAAACCGGAATGACTTTATTGAGAAGATACATTTTCTGCGGGAGAATCCAACACAAAAAAGTTTTGATGTTCTCGAATTTGTTGATGGCAGGGTATTTGAACGGTTTACACAGCCTCAACGGGTCGGAGGCACCATAATCGGAAGGATCTGGAGCTTCTGTGATATTACCAGTCAGCGGAGTACCATCTCATCATTAAAGACAACGCAGGCGAATTATCATAGTGTAATAGAATCGACAGGAGATTCTATCTTTATGGTTGATGATGAATTCTGTTACATCTACATGAATTCATTTCATCAGCAGAAACTGGGAGATATTGCAACGGGATATCTTGAGAAACGAATCCGTGTTTTTCTGGGACACGCAGATCAGCAGGTTTTTGAAGATGCAATAATCTCTGTCTTTGCCAATAAAAGACCATTTCAGGATGAATTCACCTGGAATGAGGATATATACATACGACGATTCACCCCTGTCAGTGATGAAAATGATGAGGTTGTACGGGCTGTAACCGTTGTTCTTACGAATATCACCGATAGGAAAAAGGCTGAAGAAGAGATTCGTTACTCTGAAGAGCGGTTAAAGATACTCTTTGAGTATGCTCCTGAAGCATACTTTGTAACCGATATTAAAGGTAACTTTGTCGATTCAAACAGGGCGTCAACTGAACTTACCGGCTATACAAAAAGAGATCTCGAGGGAAATAACCTCTTTACCATGGGACTTTTAGCCTCATTTCATATCACCAAAACTGCCGTTTTATTTGCCCGTAATGCACTGGGTAAAGGAACCGGGCCTGATGAAGTTATCATCACCCGGAAGGATGGCAAACAGGTCTATACCGAGATTATGACATATCCAATCAGGATACATGAAAAAAATCTCGTAATGACAATCGCACGGGATATTACCTTACGCAAAGAGGCAGAAGAAGCACTGCGTGAAAGTGAAGAGAAGAATCGTCTGCTTGTCAACAATGCCGGGGAAGGTATTCTTGTTATCCAGGGAACCATCATCGTCTTTGCAAATCCAAAATCCTGTTCATTGTTTCAGATGCCGGTATCACACCTGGAAGGTGAAGATATTGTCAGTTATATCATCTCTGATGACAGGATCTCATTCACAGAATTCCTGCAGGACTGTCATCTCCATCAGTCAGATACCTCAGTAATTCGGTCTTTTAGAATATTTGATGCTCAGGGTACGATGAAATGGTTTGAGATTGCCATGGTCCCTATCATGTGGGGGGAAAAAGATGCAGTTCTTTTCCTTGCATCTGACAGCACTGACAGAAGACGGGCAGAGGATGCTCTGATGCAGACCAATAAAAAATTAAACCTCTTATCAAGTATCACGCGGCATGATATTCTCAACCAGATTACTATCTCTCTGGCATACCTGGATCTCTTAAAGAAGAAGAATACCGATGAACAAATGGATAAATACATTCAAAAACAGTTAGATGCCACACATACCATCAGGGACCAGATTATCTTTACCAAGGAGTATCAGGATATCGGTGTAAAAACACCTCAGTGGCAGAATCTGGGAGAAAAATTAGATTCCATAATAAAAGAACTAAAAACAGATCTGGTATCTTACTCTCCTTCCTTACACAATATCGAGATTTATGCTGATCCTCTGCTTGAGAAGGTATTTGCCAACCTAATCTCCAACTCACTCATGCATGCAGGAGATATTTCCACTATCACTTTCTCAATAAAGGAGGACATTAATACCATCATTCTCATCTATGCCGATGACGGGGTAGGAATAGAAGAAAAGGAGAAGAACCTGATCTTTGATCATGGTTACGGGAAAAATACCGGTTATGGCCTGTTTTTATCCCGGGAGATACTCTCAATTACAGGATTAACGATCAGTGAGAGAGGTATTCCGGGTAAGGGCGCCTGGTTTGAGATTGTGGCCCCACAGGATACCTACCGGATTGTTCATCCATAGGGCAGCCCTACCCTTTGGTTCCTTTTTTTGCAATACCCTGTTTCATAAAAAAAACGGGATTAACCCAATGCAAGTGTTCTTGGTATCTTATTCTGAATTTCCCGGGCCATCTGACGGTACAACAACTCTGCATACTGAACTGATAGTGATGCTTCTTCAGACAGACCCAGAACCTCCTGGATTCGCGCCTTCGCAAGCCAGGCTTCAGCATCCCTTGATTGAATCAGGAGGGCATGCTCATATGAGGAGAGGGCTTCGGTGTAATCACCCTCGATGCAATATGCTTCACCCCGTGCTTTCCAGTACTCTTCCTTTCCAGGATCCAACAAAAGTGCCTTATCAAAGTGTTTAATGGCCATATCAGCCTGGTTTCGTCCAAGGAGTGCAAGTCCACGGTTATACCAGTAATCAGGTTTTCCCTCGTTTAATACAATTGCCTTATAAAAGGAGCGCACTGCCTCATCATAATTATTCATAAGATAACATGCTCTCCCTTTCTGGTAATAGGCATGCTCCATTTCAGGATCAATCCGGATTGCCGAGGTAAATGCATCAACCGCATCATCATACCTGACCTGTTGCATCAGGGCTAATCCTTTCTGATAATACAATACTGCGCTATCAGGATGTGCCACAATCGCCCGTTCATACGCAGCTATCGCTTCTGAGTACTGTCCGGTCTCATAATACTGCAGTCCTTCTGATTCCCAGTCTTTTTGATCCTGCGAATTCCATAGAACAATAGGTATACTGAGTACGAGAAGAAAAAAAAGAGATACAACAAGCAACCGGTGTGATCGTAACCACGGGTGCTTCCTCCATCGTAAAGCCATCTCTTTCTCAATTTTCCTCTGCATAAAGGCTGCCTCGTGACAATCAGTGGTATATATTATCTGATATCTTAAAAGAGGTTATTCAAACGGGAATGGATCAGGAGAAAAAAGATTATTCGTAGAGATACGGTTCATCAATACGAACATAGGACGAGATCTCGTCGGGTGTAAAATGAATCGCAATCTCCCGACTGGCAGTCTCCGGGGAATCTGAGCCATGAATAACATTCATTCCGATCTCGAGTGCATAATCTCCCCTGATTGTACCCGGGGATGACTCTGCAGGATTTGTCGCTCCGATCATCTCCCTGGTTATTCTCACGATATCTTTTCCTTCAAAGACAAAGAGAAAACACGGACCGCTTGTGATATATCGTTTCAATCCCAAAAAAAAGGGTTTATTCACATGTTCCGCATAGTGAGCCATAACACGCTCTTCTGATAGTACTTCAAACTTCCCTGCAACCAATTTGAGACCTTTTCGCTCAAACCGTGAAATTATCTCTCCAATTAGTCCCCGCTGAACACCATCGGGTTTAATCATCAGGAAGGTTCTTTCCATACCAGCTCATTCCTTTCCGGCAGCTTTCCTGCCTGCAACAGTCCATCTAATCCGTCGAGGAATGCGTTTAAGATTGAAATTTTTCTGGCATTTTGTGCTGCAGAAATAAAACACGGTTCCATTAAGCCGTACAAACATCTTACCGGTTCCGGGCTCGATTTCTTTTCCACAAAATGAACAGGTATACACATCTGCCATTGTTACCGCCTTGAAAGTTTCTTTGCTTCGCGTTCGGTCTCCAGCAGCATCAGAATATCACCTTCACGAATAGGGCCGACGGTATTCCTGGTTATGATGCGACCCTTGTTTGAACCGTCAAGGATGCGGCATTTTACCTGCATGGCTTCACCATGCATACCGGTTGCCCCAATCACCTCGATAACTTCAGCCGGACTTGCATCAGACATTGGTTCACGCTCTCAGTGATGTTATCTGGGTTGCAATAGAATCAATAAGATCTTTTGCTTTTCCAGGTTTGACTATTGCTGCAGCAGCGGATCCTACCTCCAGACCACACGCAGCACCTACATCATTCTGTTGTTTGATAAAGACGTATGGTATCTGCTTCTCATCACAGAGGGGACCAAGATGCATTACAATCTCTGCAGGTTCAACATCTGAACCAATAATCACAAGTTGGGCCACTCCACGTTCTATGGCCTTTGTTGCCTCATTAGCACCCTTTTTTATCTTACCGGTTTCACGCGCAGCTTCTACCGCTTCAAGGGCTTTATTCTGGATTTCTTCCGGAACTTCAAAAGTTACATAACTTGCCATAATTTCACCTCATTCAGGAAGGAATAATATCCTCCTTCATTAATCATCAGTTGATGACTTTGAACCGTTATATATCATTACTTTACGAGTTAAATGTTTTGCAGCCATGACCAATTCACGAGATTATCTTTCCCTGATAATTCACGAATCAGAACACTAAATACCATCGTGGCAGGACTTTTCGTAAATAATCGTATCAGGCAATCTGATACCGGTTGCAAAAAAAAAAGTTATGTTGTTCCTGCAGGTATCGGCCCGGAATTAAACCTGATATCAAGAGTCGTATCGGTTCCGGATACAAACGGATACGTTGCTGACCAGCCACTTCCGAACTCCTGGTTTCTGCATTCTGCATTCTGTACTGCACCGGTTTCACTGTTATAGAGGGTAAACGAAACCGGAGTATCTTTCCTGATGTCTCCCTGAACGGTCAGTTTTATTATATCACCATAGATACCGGCCTGTTTTACTTCTACCGGATTACCTTCAACACCGGATATGATTCCTGAACCCTCGGCAGTAATGATTGAACCGACCGGCAGTGGTTTTCCTTCCCAGCTTACCGTACCACTAAAGGTTGCAGGGAGCACCGGTGCTGCCGGTGTACTTGAACCGGCACGGAGATCCAACTGGGTAAGATATCCTTCATGATAGGGATGTGTTTTTGTCCACCGCGGCGTCTTGTCACGACGTTTGTCAGCATTAATATTATCATCATACTGGAGAGACGAATCAAATTCTGCTGTCGTATCGGCAGGGATAATATCAGGAGTATCATCAGGAGATTCACGGGGTTTGTCACGGTATCGATCCCGGGGAGCGTAACACTCTGCCTGTATCTCTTTTGCAGAACCGGCAGGAATTATCCAGAATGTCAGCGGTGTCCCTTCCCCGATATCACCCTGGGCAACCAGTTTCTGTAAGGTCGCGATTCCATACCTGCCCGGTTCAGTGACAAGGAGCGGATTGCCACGGACACCTTCCCGTACATCCTGTCCACGGACGACAATGAGTGATCCGGGAACAAGCGGTGCTCCGTTATAGGTAACATCACCATAGAACTCATTGGGAAGAACCGGCATCGGGGGGATCGGAGATTCTCCTATCCGTAACGTGAGATAGGTATCTTTCCCGGGAATAAACGGATAACTGGACATCCATCCCTCATCACTCCCATAAATCTCATAACACTCTGCCTGTATCCATTCATCTGTTCCAGGTAACCGTACCCAGAACGTAACCGGCTCACCGGGTTTTATCTCTCCTGCTGCCTTTAATCGGTTTACCAGACCATAGACACCGGCGTTGGTGATGGTTATCGGGTTTCCTTCAATACCGGTTTTTATCCCCGGACCACGGACTTCTATAATAGACCCTATCGGTCCCGGATCCCCGTAAACCGTTATCTCACCATAAAAGGTAGCAGGATCATGCTGCGGGATGCCCTTTGCAGCGATGTAATCCCTCTTAATCTCGGTTGATTCACCCCATGCATTCCTGACAGAGAGCGTTATGGTGTAGGATCCTTCTGCCTGGAATATATGAGTTGGATTTCGTGACTGTGAGGTCTGCCCGTCGCCAAAGTTCCATGACCAAAATTCCGGTTCATTCAGCGAAATGTCGGTAAACTGAACATGCAGGGGAATATTACCAGCCGTTGGTGTTCCGATAAAGTCTGCTACCGGGGGTTCTCCTCCAGGATAGACGGTAATATATTCAGACTGAATCTCGGTAGAGCGATCAGATCCCCGCATCACGGTCAGATATACCGTATAAATCCCCGGTTCTTTGTATACATGAACCGGATTTCGTTCCGTTGATGTTGTACCGTCTCCAAAACTCCAGAGCCAGGACTCGGGTCCGCCGGTAGAGAGATCCGTGAATTGAACGGTAAGCGGCGCATTTCCATACCGTGGTTCACCGATAAACGCAGCCTGAACCGGGATTGGTTCCGGTTCAACAATGATGTAATTATTCTTTATCTCCTCTGACTGGCCGGCACTGTTCGCTACTGTCAACGAAACCGTATACATTCCCTCTTCAGTGTAGACATATGACGGGTTTCGTTCGGTTGAGACTGAACCATCACCAAAGTCCCATTGCCAGGTTTCAGGATCTCCGGTTGACTGATCCGTAAAATATACCGCGAGAGGAGCATATCCACTCCGAGGTGCTGCACTAAACTCTGCATCCGGGATCTCAACCGGTGAGAGGACGGTTATGTATCCGGCAATAATCTTATGATCCATACCAGCCGGATTTGAGACAAACAGATCTACACTATAGGTCCCGGGTTGTGTATAGACATGAAGCGGATTCTGTTCGAGCGATGTTGTTTCGTCGCCAAAGTCCCACACCCATTCTAAGGGATTATTAAGCGAGAGATCAGTAAATGAAACGGTAAGCGGGGCCATTCCCATGGTGGGACTCCCGGTAAAGTCAGCCACCGGGATTTGATACTCAGGACCGACCGTAACGCAACCACTCTGTAGGGCGGTATCAGAACCACCGGGATTTGTCACCGTCAGACTGACATCAAAGGTCCCGGCACTGGTGTAGGTATGCACCGGGTTTTGTTCAGATGAAGTCTGACCATCGCCAAAGTTCCAGAACCATGATGAGATAGCTTCACCGGTCGAGAGATCGGTAAATCTGACGAGGAGCGGTGCATTGCCACTTTTGGGATCAAGCGAGAAGGCAGCATGCGGAGGATCAGGCAGGCTGACGACCGTAATATAGTTCTCTTCTATCTTTGTTGCCATCCCTGCAGCATTTGTCACTGTCAGGGTGACGGTAAACGTCCCGGCAGTCTGGTACACATGAACCGGGTTCTGTTCAGTTGATGTCCCACTGTCACCAAAAGACCACTCCCAGGAATCAGGATTGCCGGTAGAGAGATCAGTAAAGATAACTGTCAGGGGCGACGAACCGTTCCTCGGATCTCCAACAAAACCGGCCACCGGCAGGGGTACCGGCTCAGTGACGGTAATGTAGTCAGATTTGGTCTTTGTATCTGATCCGGCAATGTTTTTTGTCTGTAACGTTACCGAATAAGTTCCGGATTTTTTATAGATATGAACCGGGTTTTTTTCAACAGACTTCTCACCATCGCCAAAGTCCCATGACCATGAAGTCGGAATCCCCTTCGAGGTATCATAGAATGATACCGTTAACGGCGCATTGCCATTTGTCGGGTTTCCATAGAAATCGGTCACCGGTATCTTATCAAAATCTGCAAGGACAGCAACAAACGCATCCCGATCCCCGTTGCCGAAACTCTGCTCATAGGAACGGACCTTTGGGAAATCAGTCGAATCAGTATATCCGGTAAGGTAGGCATCACCTTCATAATTCACAGCGATTGCATTCCCTTCATCCTTTCCATATCCACCAAGATACGTTGCATATCCCTTTGATGTTGCCGATGAATCCAGTTTGGTAACGAATGCATCAGAAAATCCTCCTCCGTACCGGGACTGATATGCTTTCTGTATCGGGAAATTCGTTGATAAGGTCGTACCGATGATGTAGAGGTTCCCGTCATCATCGATGCCGATGCCATTCCCGGTCTCTCCACCTGAACCCCCCATGAACGAACTCTGGGTAAGATCAGATCCATTGGCACTAAGGGTAGTGATAAATGCATCACTGACTCCGTTAAGAGATCTCTGAAATGCATTGGTGACCGGGAAGTCAGAAGAGAATGTCTGACCGGTTATTGTCAGACTCCCATCAGTGTGTACAACAAGATCTTTTGCGATATCAATAGCTTTCCCACCAAGATAGGTTGAATAATATGCAGGGTATGTTCCTTCCGGATCAAATTTGACAACAAATGCATCAGTAACTCCTTTCCGTACATTCTGATATGCGTTGATTGTCGGGAAATTGGGGGAATCGGTCTGACCCGCAAGGCATGCATAGCCGTTTGGATCGATAACGACTGCGGAACAGAGATCACGGGCAGAACCGCCGATGTAGTTGGAATAAATGATTGATTCCCCATCAGAATCCAGTTTCGTAATAAACCCGTCTTCGAGTCCTGAATACGGGGAGAGCTCGTATTTATTCACGATAGGGAAGTCCCATGAGGTTGTTGATCCGGTGACAAAGATGTTATTATCACTATCCAGGGCAACGTCATACCCGATATCATCACCGCTGCCCCCAAGGAATGTAGAGAAGAGAATTCCACGCCCCTCTGAATCAATCTTTGTGAGAAACACATCGGTTCTTCCTGAGTTTGTCTTGTGATACGCATCCTGTGTCGGGAAATCTTCTGAGTTGGTACTGCCGGTTACGTATGCATCACCATCTGCATCAATGGTAATCCCGTATGCAAGATCATCTCCTTTTCCACCCAGATAGGTGATATATACGAGCTCAGTCCCGTCAGGATTTATCTTCACAACAAATGCATCCCTTTCTCCCCCGGCCTTTTGTTCATAGAGGTTTGTTGCCATGGAGAATTTCATATGGGCTGAGGTCGTTGATCCTGCAAGATAGGCATATCCGTTATCATCGGTTGCAATCGCATTCCCGTGATCAACACCATCCCCTCCAAAAAAGAGAGAATACCGCATGATAGGATCGATAATCAAGGGAAGCGAAGTATCATACTCACCAATTAAAAAACCGACAAGAGAATCGGATAATAACACAAAGGAGCATTCTACCGGGACCTGAACTCCGTTTACCTCCTGGTACGCATAGGGAGCTTCTTCACTGAGATTCCATAAATTCCCTTGTATAAGGAGTTTTCCGTCATCAGGATGTATCGCAAGTGAGTTGCAACCCTCATACCGAAGAGCAATCACATCGGGAGAAAAACCGGGATTCACTTCGTATACACTCTTGATATCTGTTTTTTCAACAGAATAGACCAGGTCAATCCCGGGGTACAGTCCCTCATACCTGATACTTTCGTACAAGGGAACACCAGCAGTATGAAGATCGGGATCAGCTCCCAGATAAAAGTTTGCCGTGCCATTCTGGATATTCTCCCCTGTTATTTCGGGCACTCCTGAAATACCTTCAAACCGGATAAAAAGAGGAGTGAGATCAGACTCTGGAATTATCTTTAACCCCGTCAGTGAAAATAGTACGGCAGAATCCGGTCTTACAAATTCAAATGCGATCTCATCCTCAAACTGCCCCTCATTCGGAATGAAAAAGGATGGAAAATTCCGGTACTCAATAGTACTGTCACCAGCCATCAGGTCTGGTTCTGATGCACTGACACCATTCATGAAAGTGACAGAAAGGGCAAGTACCAGAAGAATTACGATTACAGATCTCTCCTTCATAAAGTTCCCCACAAATCTAACGTTATGTATACGGACAATATATTACATGATAAATTAAAAACATATCGGCAGAAATGACAAAATGAACAGTGATTTGTCTAACCATATTGAAAACTATCAATAATAATGCCAGAGAATGGGTTTTTTTCTAACCGGCATTTAAATAATTTATAAATACTACATTTTTGATTTTTTTTTGAAATTAAAGACCATTATTCACCCGGAAAAAAAGAATGCAAAGAATTGGAGATCTTTTTTTTAATTCTGTCTGATTTTATTAAAAAAGTTCCGGTTCATAATCAGGAAGCCAGGTAAAAATCCATAAATTTTATTTATTTATCCAGTTTATGACAAAATAAATGGTTCTTTTTGAAGAGGAGATGATACAATCCAACGGGTATTGTGTAACGATACCGGTAATTCTCCTGCCCGGGTTTATTTTAAGATATCTTTCTGTCATGGTTCGTGTCTGCGGTTCATTACGAAAATGCGCGCAGGATCGTGGCGGTTCCTCTTCCCCGCCCTTCCTGTTCATCATTCCTCTCTTTCAGGTGATTCTATAGGACCCGAAAAATCAGGTTCCACATCTTTTACCAGTCAAAACACCAGTAATCCTGAAATGAGATGAGATCCAACCCTGTACAAATCAGATGCAGCTACGAAAGGCACTGCAGGGAATCGTCCCTGAACCGTTTCTTTCTGATATTCCACAGACAGTAACCCTTATCGGTGATATTGCAGTTGTTACGATTCCGGATCATTGCAGGACGTATTCTGGAGATATCGTTCAGGCCGTTCTTTCTCATAATGACCGTATAAAGACGATTGTTAACAAAACTGCAAAGATTGCCGGAGAGAAGCGTGTTGCACCCTTCGAGATATGGTTTGGAACAAGAACCGAAACAATTCACAAGGAAGCTGGTTTTCAGTACATGCTCGATATTAAAACCGTCTTTTTCAATCCCAGACTAACTTCGGAACACATAAGAATTGCAGATCAGGTCAGAGAGAATGAAGAGGTACTTGTACCGTTCTCCGGGATTGGTCCTTTTGTACTGCCGGCAGCAGCCCGCAGGTCCAGGGTCATTGCTATTGACAGCAATGCCTGTGCCTGCCGGTTTTTACGGAAAAATGCATGGTTAAATCACCTCGCTGACCAGATTGAAACGATTACCGGTGACTGTTATACTCTCGATTCCCTGTTGCGAAAACGGTTTGACAGAATCATCGTGCCTGCTCCGTATGGAAGAGAAGATATCCTCGATACACTCCTTTCTCTTCTCAAACCTGGCGGAACGATTTACCTCTACCTTTTCAAAAAAGAGAGAGAAATAGCAGGGATTGTCGCATCCTTAGCGATGAAAGGATTATCAATTCAGAGAACTGCCGGATGTGGCAATGTTGCTCCGGAAGTGAAACGATGGGTTATTGAGATGACGATGCCCTGATTCACCCCGGAAAAGCCCAAGTTGAGTTCTCACTACATAAATCGTCTTAAGGACAGGAAAAAATTATGCAATGGTGATGTCCCATACCATGTGTCTTTTACCGGGACCAATGGTCTTTACCGGATGAGAGGAGATAAAAAAGTGTATATTCTGCTCTTGTAATATCCTGATAATATTCCCTTCGTCTGCTTCTTCTCCATGAAGATGAATAACCGAACCCTTTTTAACATGAAGAAGGGCTTTTGCGAGATAGTGCAAGGAATCAAAGTGACCCATAATAATCCGGCTATAGTACCCACACATCACATCCCTGCAGTCACCAGGAACCGCATAGACATTACCATCCAGATTATTTACAGCACAATTTCTCACCAGATACTGATAAGAGACAGGATTAAGTTCAATTGCAAAAACCCGGCCGCCAGCACGGGCAACGGGGAGAGTAAAATACCCGATACCTGCAAACATATCTGCAACTGATTCTCCGGGATGTATCAGCGATGATATCCGCATCTTCTCTTTCCTGTTACCCTGTGAGAACATGACCTGCTCTACATTCAGGAAATATACTATTCCTGATTCACGATGAAGGACTTCCCCGGCAGTTCCCCAGAGGATCTCGATGTCAGGAATCCGCATCCTGCCCTGGGATCTCCGAATCCAGATAACTCCCCTGGGAGAAAAATGTAATCGTACAGAAGAGATCTCTTCATGAGTCGGACGGCTTCCATGAAAAACAATAACATCTCCAATTCTTTGAAACCCTCTTCCCTGGTATCCCTTCCGTTCTTTTAAAGTATAATCATAAGGATAACCATCCTTTACCGGAACATAGGCTACCGTTCCCTGTACGAATGGCCGTCGGGTAGTATCTATCCAGGGAGAGGATGTAATCGTTTTTATTTCAGAAACAGGAATACACCTGGTGTGCATTACATCACCAGAAAGAGATCATGGTGCTGAAATATCCTTACCATATCACCGATGGTTACCGGTCTCCATGAATGTCCCTTTATCTCCCGGGTCTCACCAGACACTGAATCCATAATGCCTATCATATCACCATCTGTATAAATCACGGCATACTGATCTGCATCGCGGATGTTCCCGATATATTCCGTCTGTACGGTATCTGATATGTTCCTGGTATCACCGGTTCGAAGATCCAGGTAGGTCATCGTCCGCCCCTGACAGAAGAGAACCTCACCAAACACTCCTTTCACCCTGATAATATCTCCCCGGGTGTACCTGGGAAATCGGACTGAATACGTAATCCGGTAGATCTTCTTCCCGTCCTTCTCACCGATCAGTGTGGGGTGCATGGTATACCGCCCACCGAGACGTCTGACAAGTGTCCGGGCAATCTGTTCACCGATAGCCTGGGATCCAACGATAATATCCAGACCTTCTCTGCCTTCTTCTATCTTTGAGATGAAGGAGAGACGATCTCCTGACTCCTGGAGTTCCTGCTCAACTGATAAAGCAATATCCCGTGCCCGGTCTTCCTCTTCCTGTGTTGCCTTTCTGCCAACAGCCCGGACCTGAATAATTCCTTCATAATAATTGCCATGCAACCTTCTGCAACGATCACATGCTTCATTCTGCCATATTATCTCTATACTGCATTCATCCCTGACAGAGATCCCGTACAGTATCCCTGTTACTGTGATATATGCAAACGTCCTGTTCTCACTATTTGATTCCAGTCGGATCTCCATCTCTGGAGAAGAGAGGTCTTTATGGAGATGTATGGCAGAACCTGCGGATTCATACTCAATCTCTTCCCGGTTACAGGGCTCATCTGACCACTGTGACTGCTTTTTTAAAGAACCGCATGACTGGCACCTGACCAGAAAAACCCTCGGTTCATATTGCATCCATTCGGTTTCTGACACAAGGCAGACATCACAAAGATTACCTTCCCGGGAAGGGGAACCACACCGCGGGCAGATAGACTGAATTATATTCATGCTAATACTCACATTAATACCGCATTATCTGGGCATACAACTCGTTATGTATCCTGATACAGGAAGATTCATCTACAAATCCATTTTCTATCGCCAGAGTAACGCAGTGATTTCCAACAAGGGTGATGTTATCTTCATTGGTAAGCAGGGATACTATCTCTTCATCAGAGGCAGAAGTACCCAGGAAAAAATCCCCGCTGATTGTTATGCTTGCATTCGCATCTGCAATGGTCATGCCAATGAGATTACTGTCACAAATTCCCACTATGCAGGCTCCTCCGTCAACATAGTGTTTTTTATAATACATCTGTAGTAGTATGCTTACTCAATCAACAATACCTTTTCTGCTTTATTGAAACACAAAACCTGTCAATCAATTGAGATCCCATACACCCGTTCGGGAAGCTCTCTATGAATGTGATACAGATCATCCTCGGATAATGTTCCTTCGGTCAGGTATCGCTTTGAGAATCGCGGAACCGATCGCGGGCCCAGAACAGCTCCGGGACGACTGTTCTCGTCCATGAAATCACTCTCCATCATACAGTACCGTTTCGATCTGGCCAGGGATATAATCCCGTCATTTTTTGCCATAAGCGAAGAGACCAGTGGTGAATCCATAGAACCAAAGTGTTTCACGACCCGGGTGGGATCCATCCCGACTCGTTCTGCCATGCCGATTACGTCTGCGCAGGGACCCGTTTCAGCATGGATCTGTATGGCACAACCACATTCTTTACCCAGTTTGAGCGCATGGGACAGGATATCATTTGAAACTGCAAGAGTCTGCGGATCAACCGGGTAATGGGGACGTCCCGACTTTATCGCAACAGCTTCTCCTTCGTTCACAAACGATGCAGCACAGGTAAGACCATCCTTCATCACCTGTGCAGCCATTTCCAATCCAAGACGTTCTGAAAGTAAACCAATCTCTGCCGGATGAACACCAAGAACGGGGAAAACGGTAACACCAATATCTGTAATCTGTGCTGCAATCTGAATCGTCTCTTTAAAAACCGGGATAAAATCTATACCGTTTGAGGGATATACTCCGTACGACCAGGATGGTTTTGTCACAAGACAGATGTGTGTCCCTCCGGCCTGCATGAAATCTCTGGCTGCATCAACACCCCTGCCGTTTCGGGGGTCGATGTGAATATGATCATCAAGGATTGGGATTCCTAACTGATTACGGTTCATTAATCTCTTCTATCTCCATTAAGGGGTATCCGTGTACCGGGTGGAGATGTGCCCTGCATAATGTAGTATTTATCCGAATCGTGAGAGATATATCAAGCATCATACCGGTCAGCTCACAATAGCCGTATGTATTGGGTGCCATTGCTTCGCGGTCAAGTGATACTGATATATCAGTGACATACGGCTGGAGGATATGAGACTTGGTTATGGCATCTTCCAGGCTTTTTGCACTTGCAGAAGAGAGGGGAGTACCTACCCACTGGTGGTATATCGCTCCTAATTTTATCCCTGCTTCAAATGCTGCTTTCTCCCTGTCTGAGATCATGCATACAGGTATGCGTGTATCTGATAAGGAAGATCGTGATCCGGTATCATCACAGTATCCAGACCATTCAAGACCTGAAAGATTTTCCATTCATACTGCAAAGTTTCTGCTGATACCATGAAAGCAGCATACATAATGGCGATAGTACTTCTCGTCATAACCGGACTTGTAATTCCCGGCGTTTTTGCTATCAAAGACGATGAGGAATTTAATAAGACTGCCAAGGAAGGGGTCGACAAGACGATTGATGTCAAGAACCAGTTGAATAATCTGGTTGCACGGGGAGACAAGTTTGCCGCGATAACAAAGGCAGGAAACCTGAGAATGAATGGCCAGTTCTATGAGATGCAACTGGACAGGTTCGAGACCAGTGAGAGCATTGCAGAGTTTGCCGACGACCTGTACAATTATTTCCATGGCATGTATCTGTACGGGTACTGGTACCAGAAGTACCTCAACCAGGTGGATTCCTACACCGCAGTCAGTATGGATGATGAGCGAAAGTTCCTTGAGAACGCAAGAAAATCGTTTGACATTGCACATACCTACCTGAATAAGACATATCCCCAGGCCGAACCAACACCTGCCAAGTTGGATGTCTCATCCTTCTCATATGGATTGGATTCATTCATGATGGGACATTCGGCGACATTATAATCCTGATACCGCTTTTATACTCATTTTTTGGTTATCCGGTATGGCAGGGCCTTTTAGGATAAATAAAATGATGTATCAATCTCTTTTGCTGCGTGCATGAGCGCTTCTTTGGGTTCTAATGCACCAGAGACAGCCTTGCTGATAGAGAACGAAAAGATAGATGATATCTCTTTTTCATTAAACGTCCGCCAGGGATCCTGTGCAATTCTCAGACTCGTCGGGAAACAAAAATTATAGGGATTTGCCATGTAATATGCCGGCATATCCTGTACTGATTCCCGGGCAGGCTGACCCCCTGCGACGGCCCATGAGAACTGGGTATCAGGAAGGTAAAACCATCGCAGGAGTTCCCATGCAGCATCTTTCTTCCCTGAATTCATTCCTATTCCGATGCTTTCTCCAAGGACAATACCTCTTCTCTGAAATGAACCCTTACCGGTGTACTCACCGGGAAGAGATGAGAACATAAATCCTGTCTGATTGGTATTTTTCGCAGATGAGACAAGGGATTCAAATGAAGAGAACGGCATCACTGCCATAACTACATCACCGGAAAGGATTGGTTCTATCGGATACGCCTCATCGGAAGAGAGAATATCAGGAAGGGAATTGGAAGAAAGATTACTGAAATAGTGTAGTGCTTTCTCATTCTGTAGAGAATCGAGAATCCCTTCTGTCCTGCCGGTGATGGGATCCATGAATTCTCCTCCAAAAGAGAGAAGAACACAACCGGCAAAGAGAGAAATTCCTTCCTCTGAACCTGGAAAAGCAATGCCATATAACCCATCCTTTGGGCGCGTGAAGAATTCCGCTATATCAGAAAGGTTCTGATACGTCCCCGGCTTATCAAGATCATACCCGTATTTATTGATGAATGCTCTCTGCTCATCGGGATCAGAAAAAAGATCCTGCCGGTACACAATTCCCAATACATCAGGATCGAAAGGCAGTGCATAGAGCTGGCTGGATCCTGCCGGATATTCTCCATACTGCATTAAAGGCGGCCATTCAAAGAGGGTCCGGTTGAGATCACTGCCGTCCATAAACCCATCCAGTCTGCAAATATACCCCTTTTTTGCAAGGAATGCCATATCACTCTGATTCATGATGATAAGATCGTAACCTGCGCTTTCATCTTCAAGGATACTGAATTCTACCCCAAAAGACTCTTTTTCTGTTGTCACGATCTCTACGGTTATCCCTGTTTTTTCGGTATAGGATGGAATGAGAGACAAAAACCGGTTGCATGTCTGATTATCGCCTGCACAGAGGACGGTAATATCCCGGGACATATCGGGTAAAGGCTCTTTCTGAACCGAGATACAGCCACACGATAGAAAAATAAACAGGAAAAACAGGATAAACCCTGCTTTTTTTATCTCTAAACTAATCATTTTTTCACCTGAACAAACTGCTGACTGGAACAGATATGAATATTGTTTCAATCGGAACATATTTGGAGATCATGGATGGGATGGACAAAAATTATGAAAAACCCGGTTAACAGGAGTTCACAGAATAATACGGGGCTGATGAACTGATTGTACTACTCTTGTCCTGATGAAACCTCTTTTTTTTAGAGATGATCTCTTACTTCCCGGATAACCGATACATAAAATATTCGATTCTTATACTTCCTGGCTCGGAAAGTTGATTATCAAGAGCGGCACTATGTGTGATGTATGATCCCGGATCAGAACCATCGAATCTATTTTTTTTTACTGATTCTCATTGGAGTGGCTCTTTCTCTTTTTATTGCATCTTCATTCGTTGAGAAGAGCATACACACTGCTGATCCTCTCGCAATAAAAGACTCTGTTTCCAATAGCACCCGTTTTAAGACGACAGTTCCATTCCAGGATTCAGAAACAGGAAAAACAACCCCGGTTACCAGTGAAAAACCCATAGTAAACCAGATAAGTGCAATTTGTGGCGGAGATACCCAGTACTTATACATTGCCGACTCTGGCAACCAATGCATTCAGAAAATACTCCCTGATGGAACGGTCACTGCACGATGGGGAGGGTTTGGGATTGAGCCGGGAAAATTTAATGAGATAAAGGGTATTGCGATTGACCGGTACGGTGACATTTATGTCGCTGATTCAGGAAATAACCGGATTCAGAAATTTGATACTTTCGGACGATATATCATGACCTGGGGAGAGTATGGAACAGGACCCGGGAAATTTATCAGTATCACCGCTTTAGGGGTTGGTCCTGGTTCAGAAGCAGGGGAAGAGTATATTTATGTTGCTGATAGCGGCAGTAAAAAGATACAGGTTTTTACAACAACCGGTACCTATCTGACGTCATGGGGAGAATATGGTGTATTTAATCCTGAACTCATACCGGAAACCCTCGATACGCTCCAGATTATCACCGGTGTATCGTATCCTGCATCATATACTCCGGTAAAACCGATCCCCAATGCAGACCCCATGGAAGTAGATCGTAACTTTAAGGTTCTGTTTCAGAAAGGAGAGTATGTAATAACCATCCCGGTAAACCGGTCATACTACCTTGGAGCAAAGCAGAATGTCGACTATATACCGGATATCGGGAAAGGCAGTCCTGAATACTGGGTAAACCACTATATCTCAATGTATCAGGATCCCGTCAATAATGATACCTATGACACGATTCTAAATGCATTACGAGGTATTCGTGATTCTCAGTCCTTAAGTGAACGGGAATATATCGAATTACTGGTTACTTTTATTCAACAACTACCCTACAAAGAAAGCAGAGATACCCGCTATCCAATCGAGATAATCCATGACAAAGAAGGAAATTCAGCAGACAAGGCACTCCTGCTGCTTGGACTTCTCGAACGGGAAGGATTTTTATCAACCTATATTTACTTCCCTAAAACCGGATTATGCGGTATCGGGATTGGCACAGATCCGACATATCGTTCATCTTCTCTGGCAGAATTTTCTACAAAAGATAGAAATAAATATATTTTTATCAATCCGAATAAACCAACCCTGATAGGAGTTCTTGACGAAGCCCTCACCAGTGATGACCCTTTCCTCATCTCTTTCTCAAATACTACTGAACAGGGAACTGCCTTGTATTCACACATTAATTTCCTTGATCACGTGGTAGGGACATATTTTCTTCTTGAAAAAAGAATGCATTACTTTGAGGAGATGTATACGAAAGCAAAAGACTCAAAAGAGAAGAAGGTCTGGCAGGAACGATATGACAAAGCTTACCAGGTCTACTCATTTATCAGGGATCACCCCCATGACTTAGCAGGATCCTATACCAGGATTGAAAATTCCAACGTACGAGAGATGGAGTTTTAAAGTGGACTGATAATTGTATCAGTTTCACCAGATAGAGCATTCCGGTACTGCATTGTGGTATTGACAATCTCCTGTTTTTTGATATCCCACCTTGAAATGATCCCAGCAGATGAGATCTTCTCCTCACTTGATATCTCATGAGATTTTCTCTTTGAAAAACAATCGCCAGTCTTTTCATTATCCCCTGCATGACGCCAGGTCTGGTATCATCTGAAATGAAAGGCACAGGCTGGTATTTTCCAAAAACCAAAATCAGAACATAGCAACATACATAATACTCAATATAGCTAAAGGGATGCTATGGAATGGACACGTGTTAAAGGTCACCACAAGAGCGATGTCAGGTTATATGCTCTTTCTACCTGTGGTCACTGTAAACGTACAAAAGACCTTCTGAATGAATTGGGAATTGATTATTCCTTTCTTTTTGTTGATCTCCTGTCTGAAAAAGAGATCTCTCTTGTCCTTACCGATATCGAGAAGTTCAACCCGAGAGGATCTTTTCCCACGCTGGTGATTGATAACGGAAAGCGTTGCATTGTCGGATTTCATGAAGAAGAGATACGGGAAGCATTATCATGAATCAGGATACGGCTGATTCACGAAAAGTGGATGCATTCACTCACAAAATTGAGGAAGAAATTGAAGAAACAGTGTATTATCTGAATCCTGATTTAAATCTCGTCAGGGATCTTGTAAGCGGTCTCCTTACAAATGAAGAGAGATATGGATACCTGGCATGTCCCTGCAGGCTTGTTACGGGTAGTCCGGAAGAAAATTCAGACATAATATGTCCCTGTATCTACCGTGATGACGATTTAAGTGAATATAACGCTTGTTTCTGCGGACTCTATGTATCTGAGAAGGTACAGAAAGGAGAGGCCGTTGTATCATCCATCCCTGAGAGAAGGTTACCATACAGCATACGAAAAGAGAGTTCCAAAAAAGATGAACGTAACAACAAAACTGATATTACTCAGAAAAATATAGCCGTTGATTCGCTTGCTTACCCGGTCTGGCGATGTAAAGTATGCGGTTATCTTGCAGCACGCAATACTGCACCTTCACCATGTCCTATCTGTAAAGCAGATAACCGGTTTGAACGGTTTTTATAACTGCACTGGAATATAATTTGAAATCTCTTTTCATCAAGACAGAAAAAATGGGTTGATCTGATGAGAGATGTGTATTCTGGTACTATCAGGAAGATCTGATCTGATGGAATTAAGATAAAAGAAACGAAACAGTATGTATGGATTCAAAAATAACCATTGAGATTATCGGCTATATGGATATGGAATGTTCTCCCTTTCCCTGTACCGAAGAGAGAACCTGTGGTCTTTCTCCGTGTGCCCCATCTAATAAACTTCTCCCGGCAGTCTCGGCATTAAAAGAGGCAATATATCAGGAGTACGGTGATAGTGTATCTATTCAATTAACACTCATTGATGAGACGGTTCCCGGTTACGTTACTGATATCTATAATACCTATCACCCGGCCTTCCCGATTATCCTCGTTAACTCTCATTTTGTTCCAATTGGAAGAATTTCATATCCACAGATAAAGACTGAGATCGATAAACTGACTGGCATCCCACAATACCAATGAATACTTTATTTAAAGTCCAATGACGAGATATGTTAGATGCAGTAATCCGTGGGGGTAATGAGTGTCAGAACTTTTCTCAGTTTATCATTCAAGTCCGGCTGTTGCAGTAATATGGGATCCACTTAAACCCTGGCATATTCTCCAGATATCAGATAATGTTTCGCGGCTTGGATATACTGAAACCGTATTAAAAGAGAGAGAAGACGGACTGGCAGGGTTGATTCACCCTGATGATTATAAGCAGGCAACCCGTGAGATAAGCCGCTATATCAGGGAGAGAAAACCGAATTTCTCAAACTTTTACCGGATATCTACCAGCGAACACGGATTCCGGTGGGTTGAAGATAAAACACACATACAATATGAAAAAGATGAAACTCCCACCTCAATAACCAGTGTAATCTGGATCAGCTCCTCTATCCTTGCCCTTATCCAGGAGAAAGAAGGTGCAAAAGCCTGGAATTCATTAAATTCACGAATCCGGCATGATATTCTCAATCAATTAACGGCAATTCTTGGATATCTTGAGATATCAACAGATTATATCCAGCAACCTGAAATCCTTGATTTTATCAGGAAAGAATATTCTGCAGCTGAAAAAATCAAGGAAAAATTAATTTTCACACGGGAATATCAACAGATTGGACTTGAAATTCCATACTGGCACAATTTAAGAGACCTGATATCAGAATCCTTTGAAGAGACCAGGATTGCGAGCCTTTCCCTGAACTGTGATATTCCACCGGTCTGGCTTTTCTGTGATGAAACGATTAAAAAGGCTCTTATTAAAATATTTGAGAATATCCCGGTTCATAGTAACGGAGCTGACTCGGTGTCAGTTTCGTTCTCCCGTACGCCGTCTGGTGATGGTAAACTCATCATCGAGGATAATGGATGTGGTATTGCAGAGGATGTAAAGAAACGAATATTTGATCTCGGGTACGGGAGTGGAGGAGGAAAAGGACTCTATCTCGCTCTCTCTCTGCTTAGTATTCCTCACTTCAGCATATCTGAGACCGGATCGCCCCAGTCCTCGGCACGATTTGAGATCCTCATCCCTTCAGAAAATATCAGCAGAATCGATGAAACTCTTGAGAGTAAGAAAGAACCTTCCCGTATTCCCTAACCCGGAATCTCCCTTTTTCTAGTTATGACCGGCAACCATCCAGATACACAATCTGATCCCTCTCCCCTCCTTTCAATACCAAAACTCGGACCACGATCACTCAGGCGGGCAGACATCAGGGACATAACCTTTGGACTTCTCTCATTCTGCATTGCTGAGTATAATGAAAATGCGCAGGCGCACACTTATCCAATACATAAAAACTCTGAAAATGTACTCTTTTCAGATCCCTTAGGTCTATTATCGGGATACCGCAACAGAGTCTGTCACGGTACTATCAGTAATGATGATAATCCTGACCTTTCCTCTGTCTTTGAATTTGACTCACTGCTTCATATCGAAAAAAAAATAGATAATCTATCAGATACTCTCAAAAAATCACTTCAGAGAACGGTTCATACCTGGTCTGTCAATCACCTGCAGAAAGGGGTATTCTATCAAACCCAAAAAGATACAGGAATTCCCGGGGATTTTTCAGATTACTTCTTTTATCAGGAGACGAAAAGAGAACAGAATCATTGCACTCCTTTTGCGATAAACCAGTTACTGGCAGGTCTTCTCTCCCCAGATAAGGGAATGCATATCTATGATCCTGCCTGTGGATCAGGGGGATCACTTCTGGCATGTGCCATGTCGGTTCGTGCACAAAATAAAAATGATGAAGTCTATCTCTACGGTCATGAAACAAACATGGGGATAACATCCCTAGCACGAAAAAATCTTTATATCCACGGTATCGGAAATTCCCGGATTGCAATGAGTGATGCAGTTACCTGTCCGTTTACTGATAATGATAAGAACTACTGTTTATTTGACCTGTGCATCAGTGAACTTCCCAGAGCACCAGACATGAGTTTGTGGAAACCGGCAACACTCAGGAAAGACCCTCGATTTCCCTGCAGAACCTATCGGTCAAAGAGAGGAGAAGGTACATTTATTGAGCAGATGATGTATCTGCTCAAACCAGAAGGAAAGATGGCAGTAATAACAACCCCTGAATTCCTTTATTGTAGTGGATCTGAAAAGGAACTCCGAGAAAAGATTATCAATGATTTCCACCTGATATCTGTCATATATCTTCCGGAAAAGATATTATTCTCCTCACATGAATCCCCTGCCCTGCTCATCATCGGTAAAGAACATAAAAGCCAGGAAAAAACCCTGTTTATTGATGCATCCCGGCATTATATCCCGGGATATGGACGAAACTGTATCACAAGGGAGACGATTGAGACGATCTGGGCTCTCGTAAAGGAAAAAAAGGAGAGAGAAGGTCTCAGTTCTTGTATCTCCACTGATATGATACAGGAAGAAGACTTCCGACTGACGGTCTCACGGTATGTTGACAGTTTTTCCCCGGAAAAACTCGTTAATGTCAGATCAGTCCTTCTACAACTCCAGACCCTTGAAGGAGAACGGAAGGACTCGGGCAGAGAAATAGACAGATATCTTGAGATGACAGGATACAGCACCTGATTGGAATGATGACCGACTTCTTTGAAATGATGAGGCAGGCAGATAATGGTGATTGTACCGTATCTTATCAGTATGCTAAAGGAGAGACGCTCTTTTCACTGGTTCGCGGAAAAAAATCCCATATACTCTCTCATGATTCAGATTCGGATCTGATTCCCTTTATCACCATTGATGATCTCTCTCATATCGGATCAGATCTGATACTATACAACACCAGACATAGCATACCGGAATCTGAGATATCTTCTCTGGTAATACTTGACAAGGATGCACTTGTTATTCCTTCCCGAAGATCTCTATTAAAAAAGAAGGGAGTACGAATCATCTCAAAGAAAAGTGCAATCGATAAAGGAGTGATTGGTCTGATCCCAAAGGGAACAATCAACCCTTCATATCTCGGGTATTACATAGGTAGTTCTTTCTTCTCTAATCTTCTGCAGAAAGAAAATATGCAGGAGATTCCGACAAAATTCATTAATAATCACCTCTTTCCTCTTCCAACTCAGGATATGCAGATAATTATTTCCCGACTTTTTCTGACTATTGATAAAACAATTGAGAAGACCGATACAATAATTGGAAAGACTCATGAAGCATTACATGGCCTTATGCAGGGTCTTTTTAGCAATGGTGTCAGAAAAACTGCTTTTATCAACACGACCATTGGGAGGATTCCAGACACCTGGCAGGTACGAACGCTTGAATCGGTCTGCACTATAATGAAAAAAGGGGGAACACCGGTCAGATCGGTATCTGAATTCTGGCAGGGTGATATTCCCTGGGTTGCACCGACTGATATTATCGGCAGAAAACTGGGTGATGACATGGAGTTTGTAACCTCTGAAGCAATAGAATCGGCAGGGAGCTGGATTTTGCCTGCCCATAATATCCTTTTTGTAAGCAGGGGACCAGTCGGGGCTTCGGTCATAACTGAAGAAGAGATGGCAATGCACAGTGATATCTATGGTATCATTCCCGGACCTGAACTTGAACCAATCTTCCTCTATTGGTATTTTTTCAGAAAAGAACGTTATTTTACGAGATTCAGATATGAAAAACCTCCTTCAATCACCAGGAAAGAACTTGGCTCTCTCCTGATACCTCTTCCACCTCCGGATGAACAACGCCAGATTGCAAGTGTCATGAACACCCTTGATAAAAAATTAAATCATGAACAACGCTATAAAGCACACCTGATAAAACTTCGGAATGCTCTTGAAAAAAGCCTTTTCCAGGAGCCATTTAAAAATCAGATTACCTTTTAAACTCCAAAAAATAGAGATGAGATCAAACCGGCATGCAATCTGACGTACACAATTTCACAATCTCTATCAAATTTGATACCGATGAGAACACACGATCACTCTCTAAGAGTCACGGCTTTTTGTACAGGGAACAAACCTGTGCATTTCTGTCTATGAATTAATTACCGTGTTTTTTATTGTTATCTTTTGTTTCGTCTGCATTACACAGGATCAAGTCGGGACTCCGCAGGTATCTAAAAATGGGGATCTATTTTTAAGGTTTTTCACGTTCGGCACGGGATCCCCTTGCCTGCAAAAAAAGTGGATAGAATTACTTTGCACAATTGTGTGATGTGCAAAGTCCCGATTCAAGGGAAACACATCAAAAGAATCCGCCTATCATACAATACACCCGCACCATTTATATTCTGGAATGGATATAATATTGTTCAATTGTTATCTGAAAGCAGATCGTCATGATAAAATGGAGGAGTTGGATGAGTACTGAAAAAATTTCACATTCTGGTTTGAATAAGGAAATCCTGGTGTTTATCGGCATTACTTTTTTGATTACCTATGCATTTGATCTCCTGCTTATCCTTACCTATGGGACAATTGACAAAGTTCCCCCTTTTAGTACGATTGTTCAGATGACCATGCCTGCAATCGTTGCCATTTTTTGTATGTGTGTATATACCTATCGGACACTGACATGCTCTGTGAAGATCACGTATCTTCTTTTCTTACTCAGCGTTGCAGTATTTCTCTTTGAAATGTATCTCGGTCCGGTTATTCCGGTAAAACTGGTTACGTTGCCTATCTTTCAGTTCATGCCAACGTTATCGCTTATCGTGATTGTGGCAAGCATTTGTATCATCATGCTTATGAACGTTGTGAAACGGCTTCGTGATGAACTCTATCCTTTCGGTCTCTCAATCGGGAAAAACCTGAAATGGTATGGTATTTCCATTCTCCTATTCAGCCTTCTTTTCTTCTCTGTCTATTACTTAAACCATCTCTTCCATTGTGGGGATCCTTACTTTTCGTTCAACCTAAAAGAATTTTTCACTTCTTTGTGCATTAACTGCGTTCTTGGTTTTTTTGTCGGATGGGTCTGTTACTTTGGAGAAGAGTATGGATGGAGAATATATCTTCAGGATCGTCTTTTCACGAAATTCGGCGGAAGGATAGGTGTCCTGATACTGGGAATTATCTGGGGGTTATGGCACAGCGGACTGATTATAATGGGAATGAATTATCCTGATAAGCCTTTCATCGGGAATCTTGTAATGCTGCTGTTGTCAGTAGTTTTTGCAGTATTTTTCTGCATTGTCGTGCTAAAAACCGGAAGCGTATGGATCGCAGTCATTCTTCACATGATAACCGACACCACAGAACCCCTCGCCTGGTTTTATATCTCGTATCCAACCGACATGATATACTCTTTTGGAACCGGAATATTCGGGATCATCATCATGGGATTCTTTGCAATCATACTCCTTCGGCATGACATATGGGATAACGCAGCCGCATTAATCGCAGAAAGACAGGGCCGGACTGGTCCATAACCTGATTTTTAAAAATGAAAACTCAAGGATGTTACGCATTCTGTTGCAGCCTGTTTTTCCTCCGGGAGCATATCAGGTAAAAAAATGAGACCTGAGATGCTTTATTCATTTCTCTGCTGTTTTTGCGAATGACTATCTATTATAATACTTCATAACTGAGTATATACAAAGAGATCACATCAGTCAGGAACTGATCAGGGAAGAATCTTGTAAATCCCATGATATCCACCATATGCAGGTGGATCCCTATCATTTCATGAGCTGATAATCTTTGGTACAAATGAACGAGGATTGTAATGAGTCGCAACATTTCTATTGAACCATTAACCCAGATTCCTTTAGAAAAACAACAGATTGAACTGGTTGAGAGAAAATGTCTTGGTCATCCGGACAGCATCGCAGACGGAATTGCTGAATCGATGAGCAGAGAACTCTCAAAAGCATATATTGATCTTTTTGGCGGGGCACTTCATCACAATACCGATCAGGGAGAGATTGTGGCCGGAGAATCAAAACCCCAGTTCGGCGGTGGTACGATCATTAAACCGATGTATGTCCTTCTTGACGGGCGGGCCACGAAAGAGTTTAACGGGAAGACAATACCCACCGATCCAATAGTTCTCAGGGCTGCAAAGGACTATATCAAAAAGATACTTCCTGAACTTAACCTTGACTCAGATATCATCGTTGACTGCAGACTGGGAACCGGATCTACTGACCTCAGGGATGTTTTTAAACCACAGGAAGGTGCTATCCCCAGAGCAAATGATACTTCTTTCGGTGTTTCTTATGCGCCATACTCAGAGACAGAGACGATCATCAAGGAGATCAGTTCCCATATTGACAACACATTCCGATTAAAATATCCTGCCTACGGACAGGATATCAAGATCATGGGCCTTAGAACCGGTGAAAAAATTAAACTCACCATGTGTTGTGCCATGGTAGACCGGTATATCTCCTCAATAGATGAGTATACTGACTATGTATGCCGGTTAAAAGAAGAATCTGAATCTGTTGCACGGAAATTCACATCCCGGACTGTCGAAGTTGATGTGAATGCTGCAGATTGTGTACAGGAATGCAGTCTTTTCCTGACCGTTACCGGAACCTCGGCAGAGATGGGAGACGACGGATCGGTCGGACGGGGTAACCGGGCAAACGGCCTTATAACACCCCACCGGCCGATGAGCATGGAGGCAACATCAGGAAAGAACCCGATAAACCATATCGGGAAGATATACAATATCCTTACTAATGAACTTGCCCATGAATGTGTCAGAAAGATTGACGGAATCGAAGAGATATACCTTCGGTTCCTCTCCCAGATCGGAAAACCCATTGATCAGCCGTTGGTTGCAAGTGCCCAGATTCTCCCAAAGGATTCATTCACAATAAAGGAACTTGAAAAACCGGTATATGAGGTAATCGATGCCGGTCTGATGGAAATATGTGATTATTCCGAGCGGATTATCGCCGGAGAACTGAAAACGTTCTGATAACCCATTCTGTTACAGATAGAACCGAATCATATAATATGAGTAGTAATCAGAAGATCAGGCTTGCTATTCCCCATAAAGGGAGAATTTCAGTTCCCATCAGGGAACTGATTCAGAAAGCAGGTCTCGTGCTGTATGAAAGCGGTGAGCGATCGCTTGTTGTCAGTACCAATGATCCGGCACTTGATATTATCTATGTACGCCCGATTGACATTCCATCCTATGTGGCTTCAGGAATAGCAGATATTGGTATCACCGGTCATGACATGGTTACCGAACGAAAAGCAGATGTCATGGAACTTCTCTCACTCGGGTTTGGAAATGCATCAATTGTTCTTGCCGTTGACGAAGATTCAGGAATACAAAACCCAAAAGATCTGAATAATAAGCGGATTTCTACTGAGTTTCCATCAATCGCAAAACGATATATCGAGAAGATTGGTATCAGGGCAGAGATCATACCTGTTGGCGGTGCATGCGAAGCAACCCCGCATCTGGGAATTTCAGATGCAATCATCGATATTACCAGTTCGGGAACGACGTTAAAACAGAACCGCCTTACCGTTATCGATACCGTACTTGAGACACAGACAATGCTTATTGCGAACCATTCCTTATTTCAGGAAAAAAAATTAAAAATAGATGAAATAACCCTGGCTTTTGAGAGTGTAATCAATGCACGCAATAAAACGTATCTCATGATGAATGTCTGGAAAGATCATCTCGAAGATGTGCTTGCCATTATCCCGGGTATGGCCGGACCAACCATTATGCAGGTTGCATCAGGTGCAGATATGGTAGCAGTTCATGCTGTTGTCGATCTCGAACGGGTATATCAACTGATTAACCGGCTGAAAAATGCAGGGGCACGGGATATTCTGGTTATGGCCATCGAGAGAATGGTACCGTAAAGGACAGAAACAATGATTGTATTTCCTGCTGTTGATATACTGGACGGAAATTGTGTCCAGCTTGTTCAGGGAGACAGAAACAGGTCAACTGTGTATGGAAAACCCCTTGAATGTGCTCACCGGTGGCTTGATGAAGGCGCTGATGCACTCCATATTGTTAATCTGAACGGAGCGTTCGGCAACGCACGACGAAACGCTGAGATTATCAGAGAGTTGCTGACTGAGACCGGGGTGTACATCCAACTGGGAGGAGGAATCCGTTCCATTGAGGATGCAGAGGCATGGCTTGATATCGGAGTTGACCGGATTATCATCAGTACACTCGCAGTTGAAAATCCCGATTCCATCAGTACTATCGCATCTGAGTACGGCTCAGAACGGGTTATGGCAGGTGTTGATGCTCTCGGAGGTGAAGTTGTTACCCACGGATGGGAACGACCAGTTGGCAATTATATCACGTGGGCAAAAACGTTTGAAGAGAGGGGTGCCGGTTCGCTCCTGTTTACCAATGTAGATGTTGAGGGGCTCTGTGAAGGCATCAATATCACTACGATACAGAATCTGATTTCACACACCGATCTCCCGGTAATGGTATCAGGGGGTATTACCACGACAGAGGATCTGATTACGCTTAAAGAGAACAATGTATGGGGAGTAATTCTTGGATCTGCCCTGTATTCACAACGTTTAAAATTATCAGAAGTACTCGAGGTGTCACGATGAGATCTGCGACGATAGAGAGGAGAACAGGCGAGACAGATATCTCTCTTACCCTCACCATCGAGGGCACGGGAGAGTATGATATTGCAACGGGTATCCCTTTCTTAGATCACATGCTGTCAGCCGTTGCCCGTCATGGTCGGTTTGATATCATCTGTAAGGCGATTGGAGACCTGCCTGTAGGGGCACATCACACCATGGAAGATGTTGCCATCGTGCTTGGTTCAGCCTTTCGTGAAGCAGTTGGAGAAGGCTGTGGATTGAAACGGTATGCCCATGTCATGATCCCTATGGATGAATCATGTGCAACAGTGGTTATCGATCTCGGAGGAAGGCCTTACCTCGTGTTTCGTGCATCCTTTGTCAATCCTATTGAGTGTATCCTTGAACCCTCACTCATCGAGCACTTTTTTATAAGTTTCTGTTACGCTGCAGGTGCAACAATGCATATGCATGCAACTGGCAGAAACGAGCATCATAAATGTGAAGCTCTTTTTAAGGCCTTTGGTATTGCTCTTGCTGATGCAACATCTCTTATCCCCGGATACGACCGGATCCCAAGTACCAAAGAAACACGATAACCTTCAGTTGACAGAATAAAAAACCTCTTTCTGCTTTATTTTCAACCGGTATACCAATACTCTTGGGTTTCGTGAAAGCAGAATCAGTGATTAAGAAATTAATAAAAAGGTAAAATTCCCTGGGTAAAAGACTACATTACCTGGAATCCAAAAGGAAGAGAAGATTTAAGCATTTTCTGCTGCCATCTTTACATCTTCTTCCTTGATGGTCTTTCTTCCGGCATGCTGTGCTAAACGGTTTGCTTCCTTTGTCAGCATCGCGATATAATCTTCAGCCTTGACAACAAGTGCTGATGCTGCATCACTGCCGACACGTTCGGCACCGTTCTTCTTTGCAATTCTAACAACTGCTGCTATAGGTAAGTCTGCCATAGTCCTTTACCTCGGAAAATAGGTTAATTGGTATCTATTTAAACATTTCGAGATTATGAGAGATATTTTTGAATTTTAGCTGTATATTCATGACCGTTTCCAATTATCGATGCAAATTATTGAATTATTGAGATAATAAACATTTTAACCTATTTTCCCCCAATAAACAAAAATAATGATTTTTCAGGGCGCAGATTTGTTAATGAGAGATGATGCGAGCTCTATCGCACCAATATAACTAGGATTGACGCGCGATGTATCTATGAAGATTTTATCGAGATTTACGACAGGTGCCCCATGTGAAGCCCCTGCTCCGGCAAAGACAAGCGTACGAAATATTAAATTACCAGAGATTCCGTCCGGGGCAATAATGAGTCCACACTCTTTTAAAGCATCTTCGAGTAAAATACCATAACAGGTAGCACCTGTCGCCTGACAGACAAGGAGAGCATCTGCCATGCTCCAATCCACTTTTGGATGACGGCCGATATCATCCATACGCCCCCCTGATAATACACCAACCGATTGTGAAAGATCACTTTTTTGGAGTAATAAAATTCCTTTTCTGATAAGAGATATCTTCTGCCTGACAGTCCATCCTTCGTCAATCCCGACCGGTGCCAGAAAAAATTTTCTTTTCTCAGCTGATTCAAGAAGAACAATCCGTTCCAGATGGGAAAGTCCTGCAGCGGTCCTGAGTGTAGTCAGGGTATCATGGGCAGGAAGCGTTCCTCTGATCCCGGCTTGAATCACACCCGCCAGGAGGTCAGTGATAAGAGCCCTTCCCGGATCATTACTCGTGATAACCTCACAGGGGGCGTGTGTGATATCATTATTTTCTTTACGATAGCATACAATCCTGCAGGATCCCTGGTAATTACTGATGCTCTGAAAAACCCGGTCTGGATCAGTATCAACCCCTATCCCGATAGTTGACATACCTCTCTCCCTCACGACAGATGCATAATGCCATTATCAATGAAATCAAAGACGACTGCATCATCTCCCTTATAAGAAATTGATAATTGATTTGAGTCTGTTACCTCACCAATTGCTGCTGCTGACATTCCGACTGCACAAAACCGGTCAATTACTTCCTGTTCATACTCTTTACACAGGGTCAATACGAACCCCATTCCCGGATACATCCGGACCCAGCGCTCAAAGGGCACCTGTTCCGGACAGACATCAGGTATTGGTATCTTTTCAAGATCGATACGTGCTCCTTTTCCTGAAACCTCAAGCAACATTCCGAGAGTTCCGATAATACCAGGATTTGAGATGTCTTTTCCTGCCGTTACCAGCTTATCAGTACCAAGTCCGGCCATGACCTGTATCTGTGCACGAACCTCATCAGCCGTCCTGTTTGTCACAGAATCCCAGTTTAAGATACAGGAAGGATGAACACGACCAAAGAGATCAATGGCTACCAGAACGATATCACCGGTTCGGGCTGTATTACTATAAATTATCGAATTTTTATCAACAATACCGAGAATTGCAACATCAATCGCATTATAGGGAGTATCAGGGTGGAGGTGTCCACCTACAATAGGAACTCCGAATTGTGCTGATGCATCACGCATTCCGGCGATCACCCTGTCACGGATGTCATCATTTGCGACCGAAAGAATATCCACCATGGCGATGGGTTTCCCTCCCATGGCAGCAATATCATGAATATTTACAAGGACTGCGCAATACCCTGACCAGTACGGATCGGCATCCATGAGAACACTCCAGATTCCATCGGCAGCAAGAAGAAGAGCATCCTGTTTATTCTCTATAACGGCGGCATCTTCTCCGAATGATGCAATAACCTTGGGACTTTCAATACGAAGCTCCCTGACCATTGCACCAATCTCTGATTTACGCTTCACACCGCCATATTCCCTGACAGATCTGGCAACAATCTCAGTGGTACAGATATATTCTCCCATGGTTGAATGACTCACTGTACCTTCTCATTTCGGTCTCATCTCACATAATTTATTTGTTTATGGATGGAAACATAACAGGCATGGACTGGGTTGAGAAGTACAGACCATCTCATATCACGGAACTGGTCGGAAACCGTGATGTTATCAAAAGAATGGTTGAATGGGCACAGAAATGGACCCCGGCATCAAAACCCCTGCTTTTATATGGAAAACCCGGTATTGGAAAAACATCAGGCGCCCATGCTCTCGCAAACGATATGGATTGGGAAGTACTCGAACTGAATGCCAGTGATCAGCGGACAAAAGATGTCATAGAACGGATTGCGGGTTCAGGATCCACAACTCAATCTCTGTATGGAGCAAAGCAGAAACTCATCATTCTTGATGAAGCCGATAACCTGCAGGGAAACGCGGATCGGGGAGGTGCCCGCGCCATCTCCTCTGTCCTGAAAAATGCCAGGCAACCGGTCATTCTCATCGCAAATGATGCGTACGGAATCACACCAGAGATACAAAAAATATCTGAAAAATTACAATTCAAAGCAGTTCAGGCTCGTTCCATCGCATCCAGGTTAAAAGACATCTGTTTATGGGAGGGTGTAACGTGTTCTGAAGAAGCCCTCATGATACTTGCACAGAGAGCACAAGGAGACATCAGGTCTGCAGTAAACATGCTCTATGCTTCGAGTATCGGGAACAATTCGCTCACGTCACAGGATCTTTTTATCTCAAAGAAAGACCACCGGTCATCCATATTTGACCTCGTAGGTGCAGTTTTTGGGATGAAAGAAGATCAAAATCCCTTACAAATGTCATACGAAGTAGATGAGACACCTGACAGGATTCTTCCCTGGATTGAGGAACAAATTCCTAAAATCCCTGACATTTCGGGACAAAACCGGTCTTATCACTGGCTCGCCCGTGCAGACAGATATCTGGGGAGAACGTTTCGCATGCAATACTATACCTTATGGAGATATGCATCTGCGCTCATGGTTTTTTGTGTATCAGTGCCAAAGGGCCAGAACATAAGATTCAGGGTCATGCCCCCCCACCGGAGAAACAGAATTGCAACAGCAAAAAAACAACAACAGATAAGGCATGCGATTCTCTCCCGTCTTGCCGATACCCTGCATATTTCACAGGCCCATATCCTGGAAGAATATACTCGTTGTATCTCTTTTATCGCAGCAAATGACCCCAAAACGTTTGCAAAGACCTTTGCATGTGACAAAGAACAACTTTTCTATATTACCGGAGATCCGGAGCTGGCCGGTTCTGTAATGGCAGAGATTGAACAGGAAGAGAAAAAACGCTTAGAATCGAAAGGTGATGAAAAGATTAAAAAGAAAAAACAAAAGAAGGATGAGGAAGAACAGGGTCCCGTTTTAACAGACCAGACAAAGCCGGAAACCCGGGATCAGGAGGAAACACCCCTCTCGAATAACCAGTCTACTCTCTTTCATTTCGGTGTCTGACATACCGGATGAGAGGTACACCACAATCAATAATCTCCTCGTTTCCATTACCGAATCGCTCAAAACCAAGATGATATACCAAAAGATCAGAATTGACACGCTGTGCAACAGCAATAAGAGAAGCCATCATCTCTTCAGTCGGCCGGATGGCATAGATACACTCAGCGTTCCGGTACAGGGAGAGATCCGGATTCCAGATAGAATCGACCACATAACGGACAGGAGATGTGCATGGGAGGAGTCTGATGTCAGTACAGAGAATGGGTATATTGGCTAAAAAGATCACCTCGGCTGCAGTCAGATTACAACCGGAACCAACCTCAACCGCTGATGCGTAGGTAGCTGCGATATATCTGCCAATTAATCGTTCAATATGTTTATACCCGCTTATCACACACACAATATTGACATGGATATCCATATTTTTTGGGATGCCCGGGCTCCGGAAGGGCTTGAGCTTCCAACATCACGTCTGATTACCAGATGCCTGGATATCCCGGCACATATCACCAGGAACCCGGTTTTATGCAACGGATTTATACGTGAGCGGGAACAATTCAACGCACATGCCATCCTTGACTCAATTGAGCGGTATAAAAGACGAAACAGGATAAATAACCCGGTTCTCCTTGTTATGGCACAGGATCTATTTCGGGATAATCATGCCTATGTATTCGGCCTCGCACGCCCCCTCGCAGAAGTTGCGGTAATCTCTTCAGCCAGGTTGCGTAATGAATTCTGGAACCTTCCCCCTGATGATGATGTTTTAATAGAGCGTCTTGCAAAGGAAGGATCTCATGAGATTGGACATCTTCTGGGACTGAATCATTGTGACACCCCCGAGTGTATCATGACAAATCCTGAAAGTCTTGAAGACCTGGACAGGAAACACCTCTGGTTCTGTTCTATCTGCAGGGATCTGTGTGGGAATGAACACACTGTTACCGGGATGTATAATACCAGACCTGTTTCCGGAGTGGTTCATGATATCTGACAGGTATCATATTATATGGGATTAACAGGGAATTCTTTCGTTTTTCTCTTTTTTTATGGTACAATCAGGGTCATTTCACCCCTCTGTCAGCCAGGTAATCATCAGGGTATGTTATTTTAAAAAACGTACATGAATCATTCATCAGGCGATCCTTTGTCTCTCCTCAGTGCACCGGTTCGTGATTGCTTTGAAAAGAGAGGTTTTCGTGAGCTATCACCTGCACAAAAAGAGGCAATCCCGATAATTCTTGATGCAAAACATGTACTTCTTCTTGCTCCGACAGGAACAGGAAAGACTGAAAGTGCATTAATTCCCGTTTTTGAGAAGATCCTTGCAGGCAGGCAGAAGGGAGTTTCTGTCCTCTATATTACACCGCTTCGATCATTAAACCGGGACATCATGGCACGGATGGTCTGGTGGTGCAGGGAACTCTCGATTCAGATAGGAGTACGACACGGGGATACCGGACAAGCTGAACGACGGCGTCAGGCGCTCTCGCCTCCTGATATTCTTGTCATCACCCCTGAGAGTTTACAGACCCTTTTTCTCGGATACCGCCTGCAGGATGCATTACGACAGGTCCAGTGTGTTATTGTCGATGAGATACACGATCTTGCAGGAACAAAGAGAGGCGCTCAACTGAGTATTGCCCTTGAGCGAATTATTCCTTATTCAGGAGAATTCCAGCGTATCGGGTTGTCAGCAACAGCAGGAAATCCTGATACCATTGGCAGATTTCTCTGTGGGCAACGACCCTTCAGTATTGTTGATGTACCGGTCGCAAAAAGTCTGAGGATTGCGGTAACCGCAACCGGTGAGTCGTTCCCGGACCAGGTAAATACGGTCGGCACCCTCATATCATCTGCACAATCAACCCTTGTTTTTGTAAATACCCGGGTGACTGCCGAATCCCTCGGTCATGCCCTCTTACACCGGGGTGATATTGATGTGCACCATGGCTCTCTCTCCCGGGACGTCCGGGTTGAAGCAGAAGATCGATTCAAGAAAGGGGAGACCCGGGCTCTCATCTGTACCTCATCGATGGAGCTGGGGATTGACATTGGTCATGTCCAACAGGTAATCCAGTTTGGTTCACCCCGCGAGGTTGTCCGACTCGTCCAGAGAGTCGGTCGTGCCGGACATGGCATTGGACTGGTCTCGAAGGGAACAATAATTGCAACCGGCTTTGATGATCTTCTTGAGTCCCTGGTAATCTCAAGGAGGGCGATGTCAGGTGAACTGGAAGATATCATCCCTGTGTACCAGGCTGTTGATGTCCTGGCAAACCAGATAGCAGCGATTGCTGTTGAGAGGGGACAGATATCCAGAAAAGACCTTATATCACTCATCACCGGATCCCCCCTTTATTCTGACAAAGGAGAGCTTGTCTCTGCGGTATGCCAGGAACTTGCCTTACATCACCTCGTACGGATACACGATGATATCATTTCCAAGACCGGGAGAGCACGAACATACCTGTATAGCAACCTGTCCATGATACCTGATGAACGGCGGTTTCCCATATATGACATGGTATCACGACGAACCGTCGGAACCCTTGATGAGTCCTTTGTTATCACCTATCTTTATACCGGCCAGGTATTCATTGCAAGAGGCAGATTGTGGCGGGTTCTTGATATGGAAGACGGAACTATTACCGTTGAACCGGCCCGTCATGCGAAAGGCGAAGTACCATCATGGGAAGGAGAACAGATACCGGTTCCGTTTGCAGTGGCCCGTGAAGTCGGAAAGATACGGAGGACCAGGGATGTGAGACCATACACAGATGATCCGGCTCTTATCTCTTACGTCCAGGCTTATTTTACGATGCTTGATAAGAACCACTCTGTCATTCCAACCGATACCTGCATCACGCTTGAACCGGCTGACGACGGTGTAATTCTCAACCTTTGTGCAGGACACCAGACGAATGAAGCAATCGGAAGGGTTCTTGCAATCCTTATATCTGCCCGGTACGGAACAACGGTCGGAACAGATATCGATGCATACCGGATCTATCTCAGGCTCCCCTCAGAGGTCAGGATACGGGAGGTGCAAGAGATAGTGTCTGGTCTGAAACCGGATCATATCGAACCGGTTCTCAGGCTGGCAATGAAGCGTTCTGACCTTTTTAAATTCAAATTAATCCAGACTGCAAAGAAGTTCGGGATAATAGATTCTGATGCCGATTACCACCGGATCAGTATGAACAGGATAACCGATATTCTTCAGATATCAACCATACAGGAAGAGACATACCGGGAACTCTTTACCCGGTATATGGATGTTACTCATTCAGAAGAGATAATTTCCATGGTTACAGAGGGCACAATATCTCTTACCACAGGTCCGTTGAGTATGATTGGAGCGGCTGGTATCTTCTCTTCCCATGATCAGATACCACCCCCGTTAACCGATCAGGCAATAATCTCTACGATTAAAAACAGGCTCCTGAAACAGGAGATCTATTTAGCCTGTATGAACTGTTACCGCTGGAAAGTACGGACAACCGTGGAGAGAGCTCCGGATACACCACAGTGTCCCCGTTGCAAAGCGCGCCTGATAGCGGCATTAAAGCCATATGAAGAGGAGATCTACCGGAAAGTCAGGAAGAACGATCTCTCTAAGGAAGAGAAGGAAGCCATCATTCGCCTGAAAAGAAATGCAAATATAGTCCTCTCAAGTGGAAAAAAGGCGATAATCATCCTTTCTGCAAAAGGGGTCGGACCGGATCAGGCATCACGAATTCTCGGGACCCAGACAGAAGGAGATGCCATGTACCGGGAAATTTTACAGGCTGAACGCAATTACATCAGAACACATCGGTTCTGGTAGGATCTACATGATACTGCTTAATTTCTGCTCCAGGAAATCGAGTCCTCTCTTGATATCTTCAAGATTCTTCCCGCCGGTAAGAATAATCTTTCCTGATGAGAAGAGGAGTGCAACTATCTTTGGATCCTGAATCCGGTATACCAGGCCGGGGAACTGCTCCGGTTCATACTCAATATTTTCAAGGTTTAATGTGATGACCACCTTGTTCAGGTTAATGTACTTCCCGATGTCATAGGAACAGACAATGTTTGTGATTGCAACCTGCGGTTCCTTGTAACACTGGACACCTGCATCCTTCATCCGGGAGATGATGAGTTTTAATCCCTCGTCCAGTGCATTTTTATCCCTGATACCAGTGAGAACCACCTTTCCTGATGAGAAGATGAGTGACGCAATCTTTGGATCCTGAATACGATAGACCGCCCCTGGAAACCGTTTTGTGTTGAGTTCACAATTTTCAATCTTATTGGAGATCACTTCAAGATCTATCGAGTCAGCAATCGCACCGGATGCAACGATATTCTCAATCTTTAACGACTCGTATTTCTTTTCTTCCATTGCACATACTGAGACGTTTATAAGCATAATAGTAGTGGTGCGGGATATGTTTCAACCGTCATATCAGGGACCGCCCGATTAAAAAAACCTGAGTATTTCGCACCGGTTTACACAAAACCGACTTCCGGATTGTGATGAGAAGAACCACAATTCCTGATAAAAAACCATATCGAATGACATATAATTACACGCAGGCAACCTATCTGTGATGGAAGAGATTCGTCATAATATCACAGATTATGAATCCTTTTACCAGGAATTCTCAATTGATGTCCCTGGCTATTATAATTTCGGGTATGATGTCATTGACCATTGGGCAGACATTGACAGAAATAAACTGGCAATGATATGGGTTGACCAGAAGGGATTGGAAAAGAAGTATACATTCCGGGATTTACGGAACTTAAGTATACAAGCCGCAAACATCCTTCTGAAATATGAGATCAACAAGGGTGACCGCGTGCTTATCATGCTGCACCGGATACCGGAATGGTGGATCTTTGTCATCGCTCTCATCAAACTGGGAGCCGTTGTATGTCCCTGCCCGACCATGCTAACCCCGCATGACCTGAAGTACCGGATAAATGCAGGGAAGTTCCAGATGGTTATAACCGATATCGAGAATTCAGGGAAGATAGAAGAGATCTGTAAGGAATGCCCAACCATTCGATCCAGGATGCTTATCGATGGAGACCTTCCCAATTGGATCAGTTATCATTATGAATTACTCTACCCGGCTCCTGTCTCACGCCACACCATCAGCTCTCTCTCTCCTATCCGGACAAAAGCAAGCGATCCTATGCTTATCTACTTCACATCAGGAACAACAGCAGATCCAAAGATGGTTCTGCACGATAATTCCTATCCCCTGGGACATATCACGACAGCGAGGTTATGGCAGGATCTCCAGTCAAATGACCTTCATTTTACCTCATCAGATACCGGATGGGCAAAATGTGCATGGGGAAAAATTTTCGGACAATGGATTGAAGGTGCCTGCATCTTTGTATATGACAGCAGGGGGAAATTTAAGGCAACCGAGTTGCTTCCCATCATTGAGCATTACGAGATCACCACTTTTTGCTGTCCTCCTACCATCTATCGCATGCTCATCATCGCAGATTTAAAGAAATATGATCTCCGTTCCCTGCGCCATTGTGTGAGTGCCGGCGAACCCTTAAACCCTGAAGTTATCAGGATATGGAAGGAAGAGACCGGTCTTTCCATATTCGAGGGATACGGACAGAGTGAAACATGCTGCTGTATTGCAACATTTCCCTGCATGAAACAAAAACCAGGCTCGATGGGAAAACCAATGCCGGGATGGAGAATAGAACTGCATGATGAAGGCGGAAATCCGGTCAGTGATGGTGAGGAAGGAAGGATTGCAATCTCGTTAAAGCCAAGACCAGTCGGACTGTTTCTTGAGTATCTGGATAATCCTGAGGCGAATGCAGAGAGTTTTACCGACGATTTTTACTATACCGGTGATAAGGCATATCGTGATGAAGACGGTTATTTATGGTTCGTTGGTCGTGATGATGATGTTATCAAGAGTTCAGGGTACCGTATCGGACCGTTTGAGGTCGAGAGTGCTCTGCTGGAACACCCGGCGGTTCAGGAATCAGCAGTCATCGGTGTTCCGGACCCGTTACGGGGAACCGTTGTCAAGGCTTTTATCATCCTTCATGACGGATATGACCCGTCAGATTCCCTCAAGAAAGATATCCAGAGATTTGTCCAGGAGGTCACTGCACCGTATAAATATCCGCGTGTCATTGAGTTTGTAACAGAACTTCCAAAAACATTGTCAGGAAAAATCCGGAGAGGAGAACTGCGGAAACGGGAAGAAGAGTTGTTTAACCTGGGATCCAAAAAGAGATGATTCCCGGTATGTGAGACCGGTACACAGAGATTCTTTTTGTATCCCGCTCTTGTTCTTTTTCGGAATCTTGCATTTCGGAACAATCTTTAATTCACTGAAAGAGCAATATGTATTCTCGCGAGGGTTGCCAAGCCAGGTCAAAGGCGCCAGGTTCAGGGCCTGGTCACGCAGGTGTTCGAGCGTTCAAATCGCTCCCCTCGCATCTTTTATTATTCTGTCATGTGATAGGCACACAAAAGAACGCTCTAATATTTTTGGCATTTAGCCATGCGAACACTCAACGAAAAGAGAACTTGCGTTCACGTGTGTCTATTATGACTGTTTCAAGAGTCGGTTTACTGATCCCAGGGTAGGTTCTTCAGACTACCTTTAGGTATTCCGATCATACTCACAAGGTCTGGTAAAACACTCCTGATTATGAAAATGATAATTAAATGCGAAACTCTCATCATCTTACTGAAATTCAGTCTTCTCATCTGATCCTTGAGCGTTATTGCTCGGATTAAAATATAAGCCTACATGATATATCCCGTCCAGATTCTTAACTAACATTATAGGTAATCACAGATACGAGAGATTGCACCGTACTTAACTGTCGTGTTACTGATGGCGTGTGAAATTCAGAACGGTTTCTATTTTTTCCATTATCAACGGTTTCCTGAGTAACCCCAAATTCATCGTCCCTGAGTAGTCAGGGAGCCTTACTTCGATAACTACATATCAGGTGTCGTGTTCACAATGATCTATGGAACAGCACCACCCCTTTCCATGGGGTGTCCTCCTCATCGTAAGCCTGGTGGTATTCATCCTGGTCATCGACACCACCACCATGGAAGTCTCCATCAGTGCCCTGGTGGATGACCTGAACACCGATCCCTCAACCATCCAGTCCATTATCACCACCTATACCCTGGTGAAGGCCGCTTTCATGCTGGTCGGAGCAAAGCTCCAGGATCTCTTCGGGAGGAAAAGGACGTTTCTGGCCGGTGCTACGATCTATGGTCTCGGGGCTTTTACGGCCGCAATCAGCCGGGACGCACCTATGTTCCTTATGGGCTGGTCGATAATTGAGGGAATCGGCACGGTGCTCATGCTCCCGGCAACGGTAACGTTCATTTCCGGGACCTACCAGGGAAAAGAACGCGCATTCGCCTTCGGTGTCTGGGGCGGAATCGCCGCGGTGGCCAGTATTTTTGGCCTTATCTTCTGCGGTTACCTGACCACCTTCTATTCCTGGCGGTGGGTTTTCGCCTTCGAACTGAGTATCCTTATTATCATCTTTACTTTCCATTGGCTGCTAAAAGAGACTCCGCCAATAGAATCCTGGAAGAACTTTGATATCGGAGGAGCGCTCCTTTCGGTCATCGGCCTCATTACCCTGGTTTTGGGTTTCCTTCTGGTCAAAGAGCCGGCAGAATGGGTGACCGTTCCTTTCCTCATTACCGGGGGAATAATTCTTCTTGTCGGGTTTTGTTTCTGGGAGCAGCGTCAGAAAAGGACCGAAAAGGGCATCCTGGTCGATATAAACATCGTTTTCAATCGTTCCTTTCTTGCCGGTAATGTCGTCTCCATCGGCCAGAAATTTATTACAGCAGGTTTCATCTTCATCTTTCCTCTGTTTTATGAGATCATCGCGGGTGCCAGTGCGTATGAAACTGGCATCGCCCTTCTACCCATGTCCTTTGCGATAGTCGTGTTCTCCATCCTCGGTGCCCGGTTCGCGTCGTGGTTCGAACCAAAATACGTTCTCCTCGGTGGCATTACCCTCACCGGAGCAGGGCTGGCGGCCCTTAGGGATGTCTTTTCCCTTACCACTACCGCCCATGACATTCTCTCCGGAAGTCTCCTGTTCGGGATCGGGATTGGCATTGTCCTTTCACAGGTGACCAACCTCACCCTTTCCTCAATCGGGAGTGAGCGCCAGACCGATGCATCAGGTATTTATAACACCACCCGGCAGCTGGGAAACTCTCTCGGGACGGTAGTTATCGGGTTCGTCCTGGCCCTTGGTTTCATCCACGGGCTGTTTTCCGGTCAACCATCACTCCTCCCACCAGGCCAGCCCCTGTTGTCTCTCGGGTTCAGCGAGGCAGCCGTCAACCAGGGGATGGAATGGGCGTTCATCGCGATGATCCTGGGAGTTATAGGTATGTTTATCGCAGCCCTGTTTATCCAAAAGACGGGGAAGATTGTGTAAGGCGGGAGAGAAAGGAGAAGAAAACTCATAAAATCAGGTTCTGATACAACCATTGATCAGCACAAAAAAGCCCAATTTGAATTCCCTCTTACAATTGTGAATATCAGGAATTTTAAGGGGTAATTCTGTCACAACCTGAGATGATACTTTTGCATGAAAAACTCAAATCCCATAAAAACAATACCTGCGAATTATGTTTTTTGGGGGTCACGTTTAAGGCCCTGCCTTAATAGAGGGTATCATAAGAAGACTCGTAGGAACCGGTATTATTCTCCTCAATTCAACAGGCATTATTCCCCTTGTAACGATAATTTCTTTTCTGATTGTAGAAGCAAGCCAGATAAAAGCAATTTTTCCAGACGAGTATATTGATACCGTTCACGATACTCTAATCAGGAATCGCTGCCAAACTATATGTCTGCCGGAATAATAGCAATTCATAAGAGACTCAGGAATAATGGATATCTCATGGAAAAAAATGTCCTCATTGTTGACGATGAACCCGCTTTAAATGAACTCTTTGTCATTGGCCTGTCCAAATATGGCTTTTTTACAAAGGGGGTACTCGGGGGATCAGAAGCGTTAGAGATATTGCAGACCTTCCATCCCGACGTCATATTGCTTGACATCATGATGGAGCCCATGGATGGCTGGGAAACACTCAGACATATAAAAAAGAACCAGGATCTCATCGACATTCCCATTATCATGCAGACCGGAAAGAACCTGACATTCCAGGAAGCAGAACAATATTGTTTTGATATTGATTATTACCTGATGAAACCGATTACCCCGAAATACTGTGTTCAGATCATTGACGATATCCTGAAGAAAAAGGACAGGATTCAGGAGATAGCCTCCCAGGCATTGCAAAAACATCCGGTCGATGATGTTGAGAAGTTTATCTCTCTTCACAAAGCACTTTCAGTGACTGATGTCCTCGAAAACCTTCTTGATAACCGGTACAGTTGTGATAATGCGAATGATTCTGACATGTATGGTGCAAAAGAATTCAGCACATTTCGGGATCAATTACGGGAAAAATATCATCAGTTACAAAAAAAGACCGGACTTATAATCTGAACTCATTCCCGCTTATCTCTTCTTTCTTTTGCCTTTACAACAGTCCCTACTGCACAGAATGCATCTTTTAAGTCGGTAAAGGTAGAGATGTGTGTTTTTCGCAGGATCGATGATCCCGCTTCTACCGAAACACCGCCGAGCATACATCCGATTATCATAGCGTTTACGTGGCCACAGAAACGAATTATCTCGTGGGCCAGACTTACAAGGTCAATCCGTGCAACAGGAGAGATTATTACAAATGCAATATCCCATTCGGATTTGTGCCTGATGCAGATATCAAATACCCGTGAAAATCTCTCAATATCTGCATCCCCGATGATATCGATCGGGTTATTCTGTGACCACTCCGGAGGGAGAGCTGAATGAAGATCAGAGTATAACGAGTCAGACAACGAGATAAGATGTACCCCGTAGTCCTCTGCATAATCTGAAGCAAGAACTCCCAGTCCTCCGGCATTGGTAATAATTATCGCACGGTTTGCATGGGGATAGCCATCCTCAGCAAGCAGGGCACCGGTCAGGAAAGCTTCTCTCATTCCATGTACCGGGATCACACCGCATTGTTCAAACGCTTTTTGGTAGGTGGCATAACTTCCGGCAAGAGAACCGGTATGTGACCGTGCTGCGATGCGCCCATGTTCAGATGAGCCTGATTTTAGTGCTATGATTGGTTTTTTTGCCCCTACCCCGGATGCAACTTCCATAAATCCTTTCCCGTCACGGATCTCCTCAACATACACAATGATGACCGAGGTCTTTTCATCATCTCCAAGCAGCCTGATATAATCAACAATATCGAGATCGGCCTGATTCCCAACACTAATAATCGAAGAAAATCCGATCCCTTCCCTGAGACTCCAGTCAGTAACAGAGGTGATAACCGCTCCGCTCTGAGAGATAAAACCAATCTTTCCTTCCGCCGGGATAACATTGGTAAAGGTCGCATTCAGGTGATCGGAAGGAACAATAATTCCAAGGCAGTTCGGTCCGACCAGGCGCATTCCTGATTCTGCAGCGATTTTTTTTATCCTATCCTGGCGTGCTTTTCCTTCCACTCCAATCTCAGAAAAACCGGCACTCACGATGACAACAACCCGGGCCCCGATAGCAGCGGCATCAGTAATGACTCCCGGTACCACCGATGCCGGCACTGCAACCACAACCATATCAACAGGGTCAGGGATATCGTTCAGAGACCGGTATACATTTCGTCCGAATAATTCCCCTCCTTTCGGGTTAACCGGATATTCTCGCCCTGAAAATGCCAGCATATTTCTCATGATCGTATACCCTATCTTATCCGGGTTTTGTGAAGCTCCAACAACGGCAATTCCGGTTGGGCTGAGCAGGGATTGGGGAACCGGTAACCGGCGGATACCTTTTTTGTCAGGTTTTGAATGAGAAGAGTCCCTGCAGTACAGGCGGGCATCGATAATACAACCCCTCTCCTCGTAGAGTCGAAATGGATTGAGATCAAACTCTGCCAGGGTTTCATGGTCAAGGAACAGGTTTACCATTTTTTCCAGGATAGAAAGAAGAAACGGCTCATCGTAAGGATGCACGCCCCGGTAACCTGATATCAGGCGGTATCCAGATATCTCGCGTATCATCAGTGACAATTCGCGGGAACTCACCGGAAGAATCCGCATTGTTGTGTCTTTTATCATCTCGACATAAATGCCGCCGAGACCAAACGTAATTACTTTTCCAAATGACGGATCAGTTCTTCCTCCGATGAGTAATTCAAGACCGGGAGGCAGTTGTTCTGCAACAAGATAACCGTCTATTGTGGCTAGTGGATAGCGCTTTATTACAGAACTCCTGATGAGATCCACTGCATTTCTGACTCCGGATGCATCGTGGCAACCGGTGATTACTCCCCCTGCATCACTCTTATGGATTACCTGTTTTGAGATAACCTTTACAACTACCGGATAGCCGATTGCATCTGCTGCAGCAACTGCCTCTTCTTTATTTTGTACCACCCGATGGTGTGGAACCGGGATTTTATACGAAGAGAGAAGCCGGTAACTCTCATCCTCCTGCATCAGGCTCATGCCGGTTGTATCATCACATATTCCATCATCGCTCATGGTAATCCATCCCCTCTGGAATTATCCGCATTGCAGGAGATATTATCCAGGGCAGTAAAAAGTGCCGTGCGCATCAGTTCTCTATCGATGTACCCGTTATGATGGTAGCCCGGAACCAGATCCTCAATCAGTATCCCGTTGATTGAGATGCACCCGGGAGTTTGGATGGTTGATGGAGAAGAACTCCTGATATCAGGGGTGATCATTACACCCGAATAAGCACATTCGTCTGACAGGTCATTAATAACCTCTAAAAAAGATTCTTCTGTCATCGGTTCACACTCCCCTCTAAACCAGGTAATGGATACATGGATTGGCTCTATCCGGTCACACCCATGGCACTGCCGGCACTGGTGAGGATTGCATTGTGGTAACGACCCTTCCTTTCGGGGCGGTATCAGATTGTGCATAGCATCTCCTGTTTACTGAGCGGTATTATTGACCTATCGGTATTAATCCAAGAACGTGTCACCATTACAAGATGATAATGGTTGTGGAACACGATAGCATCTTACCTGTCTGCTATCTCTCTTTTAAGAAAAAGATAATGGATAATGATACCAATGGCAATAATCTCTTGTTTCAAAAGCCACATTTTCGCTATCAACGGACGAAAGACTGTTCCCGGGCAGTATTCTGACCCGGGAGTGAGACAAAATATCCCGGGGTCATGATGCAGATCATGCCCGGAAAAATACAAAATTGGATTCGCCACTTCCCTTGTGCTGCAGAGAGAGATAATGCTGATGAAGTTTGAATCATACCCGGTTTTTAAAACAAATGATTCTCAATTCTCTGACAGATAATGCACGCAATACAACTCTATGATACCACATGACCAGAACACCCGGATTATCATGCATGTTGATATGGATAGTTTTTACGCATCCGTAGAGATTGCACACCATCCTGATCTGTATGGAAAACCGGTGGTCATTGGTGCAGATCCGAGATTGAACCGGGGGGTTATCAGCACCTGCTCATACGAGGCCCGAACGTTTGGATTACATTCAGGCATGCCGATATCACAGGCCTATCAACTCTGCCCGCAGGCAGTTTATCTTCCGGTTAACATGAATCTCTATCGTCTTGTATCAGAGAGGATCATGACTATACTCAAACAATATTCTGATCTCTTTGAACAGGTGAGCATTGATGAAGCATTTCTCGATATCTCTCAGAGTTATACCTATCTTTCATCACCGATCCTTGCAAAAGAGATAAAACGAGAGATACAGGAGAAGGAGGGATTATTGTGTTCCGTCGGGATTGCACCATCCCGATATTATGCCAAAATGGCCTCTGATTTTGATAAACCAGACGGGATGACCATCATTACACCGGGGGACCTCCTTTCATTCCTGGAGAATCTCCCGGTTTCAGCCATTCCCGGAGTTGGGAAACACCGTTTTTCCCTTCTAAAAAGAGCAGGTATTGAAACAATCGGGGATCTGGGGAGAACCGATCTCTTCACCCTTGTATCGATTGCAGGAAACTGGGGCATTATGATGCATCATATTGCTCTGGGTCTGGATACTACCGGTATCCGTGTTGCACAACCCAGGAGAAGCATCGGAAGGGAGACAACCTTTCTCTGTGATACCGATGACCCGACAGGTATGAGAGAAACTCTTCTTCATCTCACTACCTCAGTACATCATACCCTTGTTGATTCCCATCTCCTCTGTAAGACGATAACGGTCAAGATTCGGGATTCTGATTTCTGTACGAAAACCCGCGCTGTTACCATCCCAACAGAGACCGATGATCTCAAGACCATTATTGCAGAGATAATGAACATTTTTACTGAACTGTACAACGGAGATACGGTCAGGTTAATCGGAGTCAGATTATCAGGGCTTGTACAAAAAAAGTCAGTCCAGACAAGTATCTTTGACTATCTTTCCTGAACAGACGCATGTGAGTGCCTGTCTGTTATCTCCACAACTGCATGAGGAAGTATTTTGATACCTGACAGAATTTTTCAGGCAGATTCGGGAGAGAGAAGCACGATAACAACCGGCTCATGTATGTATTGTCTGGAATTTTCCGGATTATCCACCATCATAATCATGACACTTTTTTTCCGCCTCCTTTGTATGTGCAATCATTTTTTTGAACCGAAAGAACAGAAACAAATTAGATATTCCTGAGCTGATGATACATACAGGAATATGGCAGATACAACAGGACACTTTAGGAACGGGCGGTGGGTTGAAGAAACAGACGCAGAGGAGGAACCGGTTTTGTCACACGATCCCGCACCAGAGAATACCGCTGGAGATGATATGGAGATCCGGATACAGGCAGCAAAGGAATCGGTTTCACATGCCCTGCAGGATGTTCTGGATATCAGCAGGGATATCATCACCACCAAGGAAGGGCATAAACATGTGGAGAAGACAATAGAAAAAACAGGATCTTTATTTGAAAAACTGATATCAGATGTCGTTTCATACACAGAAAAAACACTGTCAAAAAAGAAAAAAGAATAAAAGGGAGATACCAGTCTGGTTCCGGATACCAGAATTACCACCTGATTTCGTATCACATGACATCATCTCAATAGGGATTCAGGGTAGCCTTTCTGTAAAAGATCTATTAGATCAGGGTTATCTCCTTCTCATACAGTATATTGATTATTATGCCAAAATGGCTTGATACCGGCACAGATATCATTAACCTCGATTATATCGAAAGATTTCAGATTCTGGAGATAAAGAAAGAGAAAAAAGGGCGGATATATGTTGAGAAGGTAATCCTCAAGGCATTTATTGCCAATGGAGAACCCATCGGTGTAGCTGCATTTAAGAACCAGACAGATGCCCTGGCCTGGCTTCGAACGCGGCTGAAAAATAATGAAGAAAAGATTATCCAGGTACGGTAAGTAGCAGATAATTTCACAAAACTTCTTTTTGTTGCGGCTCGCCTGAAAACAAAAACGCATTCAGTTATCAGGTTGAGTCCCCAAAAGTAAACCCTTAAATTTTTTAAAGTGTGATTAAACCGTATGAGTGCACTACAATCCATACGGGTTCCTATGGATGTTCCAAAAGGAGCGTCTGAAACATACCTCTCAAATCTCAGTCGAATTACCCATGATACCGGGCGCCTCATGCTTTTTGCTGGAGATCAAAAGATTGAGCACTTAAACGATGACTTTTTCGGAGATGGTATTCACAAAGACGACAATGATCCGATGCATCTCTTTTCAATTGCATCAGGAGCGCGGATCGGTTGTTTCGCCACCCAGCTGGGACTGATTGCAGCATACGGGGCCGATTTCCCGGAAATTGCCTATCTTGTCAAGTTGAACTCAAAAACGCATCTGGTAAAGACAAAACAAAAAGATCCCCTCTCCTGTCGGATTACCACTGTTGACCAGGTTGTCAGGTTTAAAGAGCAGAGTGGTCTTTGTATTGCAGGAATCGGTTACACTATCTACCTTGGGTCTGAGTATGAACATCTCATGATCCGTGAAGCTGCCGAATCAATAGGGGAAGCTCATCAGCATGGACTTATCACCGTTCTCTGGATCTACCCCAGAGGTGCGGCAGTAACCGATGAGAAAGATCCCCACCTTATTGCCGGGGCTGCCGGTGTTGCTGCAACGCTCGGTTCTGATTTTGTCAAGGTAAACCCGCCGAAAAAAGAAGGATTCTCTTCATCTGAACTACTAAAAGAAGCGACCCAGGCTGCAGGAAGAACACGCGTAGTATGTGCAGGGGGATCAAGTGTTGATGTCAGCACATTCCTATCACAGTTATATGACCAGATTCACATCGGAGGATGTTTTGGGAATGCGACAGGAAGAAATATTCACCAGAAACCTCTTGATGAAGCGATCCGGATGTGTAATGCCATATATGCGATAACCGTTGAGAATGCCGATGTGGCAACAGCCATGACCCATTACCAGAAAACCTAAAAGATCGATCTATTTTTTCTCCGTAACCCATTTTTTCATTATTTACCAACTGCCACAAGCATCTCTTCCAGGGTAGGGTATACCGATTCTATCCGCTTTATTTCACTACCTGACCGGGTAAGTGTGGTTGTGACTTCGTTTAACTCATCGATGGATACTACTTCTAACCGGTACAGTCTGTCAGCAAGGCGGGTTGCTTTTTCCGGGAGGTTAGCTGCCGGCTCTGTGAAAAGGACACCATAGGTTACCGTACCAAACCGTTCCCGCAACTCATCCATACTTCCCATCTCAACAATCCTTCCCTGTTTCAGTATGATGACCAGGTTGCAGATTCGTTCTACCTGGAAAAGATTATGGGCACTCAGAATGATGGTCTTACCAGAACTCCCCAGGTCCTCCAGGTAGCCGGTAATAAACCGGGAAGTCATCGGATCAAGACCAGAAGTAGCTTCGTCATAAATCAGGAGAGAAGGATCATGAATCAAAGATCGTGCGAGGGCTACCTTCCGCTTCATTCCCTTCGAGAGATTTCCGATCTGTTTTCCACCATGATCCAGAGACAATGAGGAGAGGAGTTCATTCTCCCGTTTCTGTATCGTATCCCCTGATAATCCATATAATCTCCCAAAAAAAGAGAGATAATCAGGAACTGTCATCGTTTCATATAACCGGGACTCTTCCGGAAGATAGCCGATATGTGATTTTATTCTGACGGGATCTTTCTGAATCGGTATTTTATTCATGCTGACCTGCCCTGATGTCGGGGTGACAAGTCCGGCAAGAATCTTGAGAAGTGTGGTCTTTCCTGCCCCGTTATGCCCGATAATACCACATATTGTCCCTGGCTGCAGGGAAAAAGAGACGTTATCCAGTGCATATAACGCACCATACCGCTTAGTCAGCTGATAGACATCTATCATCAGTAGTATCCATGCATTACCAGTCAATAACACTTGGGGTCACACGGGAGGGTGAATATCCCAATCCGTGCAATCATATAGTGTCAGGGACGATATACACACACAGATGGGAACGGTTGCACAGGTATGCACCATAGCATGGTGGGAGATCCGGCGCTTCTTTACAACCATGAATCGGGGGATGCTCCCGGCTGCAATAGTATTACTGGTCATTTTACTCCTGGTAAGCGGGTATGCAGCCAGGAGTGGTGTTCACCTGCAGGACGGGTTATATGATATCGGACTTACCAGCGATGCGTATCTTCCTCTTTTCGGGGGGGACGACAGATTTGTTGTCTACCGGATTCCAGAGAGTGAATCCTATTTTCCACCTGCGTCATATGGACTTGATCTTATCATCGCTGACGGAGTAGTTTTTCCTGATGAAACAGACAAGGGAAGAGCCGCAGCACAGGCTTTATATCGCACCTATGAACGCTACCTCTCCTCAGTGTACAGCAACCAGGAAGATATCTTCGCTGCCTATCCGGTGTGGATTGCCAATGAATATATCACCAGTGAACTGGATTTTACAGCAACCGAGAGTGGCCAGCGGATCGGTTTTAATCAACCCGGACAGAGGGGATACCCGAGGCCGGAGCAGGAAGTAATACCGATAACACCGCCACAGAGTACCCCCGATCTCTCTCCGGAAAAGGTCAGAGAAACAATACTGGCTTCAGATACCAGTGATTCAGCCCTTTCACGATACAGTGACCTCCTCTCTGCTGATTATGCAGAGGAGTCATATCCATACCAGACACCGGCAATGCTCTCTCCTCCGCTTCCTTTTGATACGATAATCTTTATCTTTGTCTTTATCTTCCCCCTTTATTTCACCTCCCAGTTCCTGATGATGTCAGTTATGCATGAAAGGACACTTCGACAGGGAGAACCACTCATTGCAGCACCCGTTTTGAGAATTACTGTAATCATCGGGAAATCATTGCCTTATGCCATCGGAATGCTGGTAATCTCTTCTGTTCTTCTGGTTCTTACCGGAGGGAAAATAACTGCACTGCTGCCTCTCATTCCGATCATTCTCTTCTTTTTAAGTTCTGCACTCCTGATAGGGATGGTATCACGGAGTTTCAGGGAATTATCATTTATATCGATATTCTTCTCAACCATCGCCACCGCATATCTCTTCTTCCCCAGTATTTTTGCAAATATTCATGTCATCAGCCTGCTCTCACCGGTAACCCTTATTGTGATGGATATCCAGGGAACCGGCTATTCTGCAATGGATTACCTGTACTCAACTGCACTTTTTTACCTGACAGGCGGAGTGATGTTTTATTTAGGTATCGTTAGTTTCACCGAGGAACATCTCTTTACTCAGAAAAAACTCGTTTCAAAGATACTGGATCTTATCACGGCTGCAATCCATCCGACCCATCCATGGGGTTCGGTATTTTTCCTTACCATCCTCTCAATTCCATTCGTATTTATGGCACAGATGATGTATCTCGTGCTTTTTTTTAACCTTCCCATGCCATTCTCCCTTGTTGCCATCCTGGTACTGGCAGCAGCAACAGAAGAGATCGTAAAGAGTCTTTTACTCATGGCACTCTTTAATCATAACCCGATTGGTCTTTCCTGGCCGGGTGTTGCCATTGCATCAGTCCTGATTGGTCTTGGTTTTTTATTAGGGGAGAAACTTCTGCTCGTGATTACCCTGTCCCAGATTACCTCATCAATATTTGGATCTCTGTTATTTCAGAGTGCATCCGCTCTCTGGTCACCGTTTCTTCTCCATTCCATGGGTATCTTTTGTGTTGCAGTTGCGGTAAAACGGTATGGAAACAAAGGATACATCCCGGGACTTTTCCTTGCAATCATGGTGCACTGTATCTATAATGCTCTTATTATCAGGTGGGCTTTGGCATGAATCTGAATCATGTATGGAATATCGCACGGAAGGATTTTTCAGGCATATCCCAGGAGAAGACCATTCTCTTTGCCATTCTTCTCCAGCTTTTCATCGCACTCTTCTCTTCATTTCTCATGGTCGGACTTACTGCCATGTATAACCCTGAATCCCTTGATGATTACGGAAGGGTGTATTACCGGGTCGGTTATTGTGGAGAGGATTCTCCTGTACTCATAAGACTGAATACAGATAAGACGATAATTCCCTTTTCTATGGACCTTTCCACTGCCGTTGCAGCATTAAAGGAACGAAAACTGGCTGCGGTACTGTATGTACCAAAAGGACACCCTGATGAACAGGAGCCTTTTTCTGTCACGATGTATACACTCAAAAATGATATCCAGGCAGCTCTTATCGAGATGAAATTAAAAGAGATCCTGCTTGCAGAGGAGAAAGAACTGCGACAGGCCAGAATATCACGACTTTCCGAGATCCCGGTATCGGCAGCCTTTCCTCCCGGAGCATCAAAAACAGGGTTTTATGAGTTCATATACGGAGTCCTTATACCTCTGCTCCTTTTTATGCCTGCCTTTATCTCGGCAGCCCTTATCATCGATCTGATCACAGAGGAGTATGAACAACAGACTCTTGATACCATCCGATCCACGCCCGTGACCATGAAAGAACTGATCGCCGGAAAACTGCTTGTTACCCTCCTTCTTGTTCCTGCCCAGGCAGGAATGTGGCTTATACTCCTGCTATTAAATGGTGTTTTTATCTCTCACATGGTAGAGATTCTCATACTGGTAACGGCTGGATCAGCAGTACTCATCCTTATGGGAGCAATAATCGCGTTACATTATGCTGATCGGACAAAAGCCCAGTTCATCTTCTCAATGGTGGCAGTAATTATCATGCTGGGAATCGTCTCGGTACCGTACAATCCATTACATATTGTCGCACAACTCGCATCAGGAACCATCCTTCTCTACCACGGGATGATTTTCCTGGTGATTCTGTGTGTTATTATTCTGCTTACTTCCCTTGTGATACGGATGACAGATGCAAGGGAGACGGTTTCCTGATCTCATTGGTTTGTAAAAGCTGAAAAGAAGAAACAGACCGGGAGAATACAGAGCTGAATTCCGATAGATTCATTTTTTATTCGGTAGTAGGTATAATGACAGGCATATGATGAATGCAATACCATATTTATCCTATGGGAATCGCCACCGGGCAGGAATAAAATCCGATTCTCTCAAAACAGCAGGATCATTCGCATTATTCTGCATGGTTATTTCCGGATGGTGATCCAATGGAAAAGAATTTTATTTATTCCTCATTCTGGCGAAGAACGGGTGCATTCCTCATAGATATCATTATCCTTATTCTCATTGCCCTGATTGTCGGTGCATATCTCGGGTTTTCTCTTGCGATCCGGATGATAAACCAGATGATTCACCACCAGCCGGTTACTGACACATCCGGAACGATAATCATATCAATAGTGCCTATGCCGGTCGTCACAGCCTTTCTCGTGACGATTGTTCTCATCCCGTGGCTTTATTTTGCGGCTCTTGAATCCAGTCAGAACCAGGCTACTCTTGGGAAAATGACGCTTCGTATCATCGTCACCGACCTGAAAGGAGAGAGGATAACCTTTACCAGGGCTACGCTCAGGCATTTCTCGAAATGGATCTCTTTTTTATTGGTATTAAGTGGTTTTTTCTGTATTCTTTACACAAAAAAACATCAGGGATTGCATGATCTCGTTGCAGCCTGTCTCGTTCTCCTTCGGCCACCAATAAACCAGGAAGAGATATCAGAATAAGAGCTAAAACCGGGATTACCCCCCGCAACCCCATCCTGCCGGCAATCTGACCGGGCGGGGTGCATCAAAGATATTAATCCCGATACCTGAATTTCTTCCCCGCAGAGAGGAATGAAGAGCTAATTGGGCATTTTCCTGGTTTTTCTGAGCCATCGCTGTATTCTGTTCACTCATGGCGATAAAATCATAACCTGAACTCTTCTCTGACCAACCGGGAGGAGATCGTGAGATTTCATCCCTGTCAGACCCGGGATCTATCTTTTTATTCTCTTCTATTTCACGGGAGTTTTCAGAGGAAAAAGCATCAGACCCTCCTTCATCGCTCCTCTCTCCTATATCCTGACTCGTATCCTCTGTTTCTGTCTCCGGTGTATCAGAGAGGGGGGGATACCCGTCTGCCGGTTCTGATACAGAACAATTAAAGTATGACTGATTACAAGCCTTTCTATCATCAGTGGTATTGCATGCATACTCTTCTTCGCAGACAGTCGTATTTCCATCACCTGATACGGCAATCGCTGAGATGAGAAAAACTACACCGATTAAAGACAGGACCTCTAAAATTAGAACTTTTTTCATGATTAAGCCGGTATTTTCATTATTGATCGTATTAGCAGGTTTTAAGGCAGTACACCTGACGGTTAATATCTCACTCCGGTTTCCGGTTGTATCGGTGCATGTACGAGAACGGGATCCGGGATCCGATAAACCTGTGCATGGGAAGGACATGAAAGAATAGTAACCCCGGAATCATCACTTTGCAGATGCATCCCTGACAGCTCATCCGAAGAACAGAGGAGGTGTTGTTCCGGGTGTGTTCCCCGCTCTATCGAACAGTTCATGCTGATCTCTGCCCCTGCCGAGACCACCATCTGTAACCGGGACGAACCAGGATGCCCTTTTGGGAGAACAATAACCGGAACGTGGAACTTTCTTACGAGTTCAAGCAGGATGAGACCCTGCATCGGGTCACCATCTTCGGGGGCAGATACCGCGACCAGATCCCCTGCATCGATCCCCTGGCACCATTCATCATCACGGGTCTCAAGACAGAGAGCAAACGGCTCCTGCACTACACCGACAAGAAGAAAGGAATGATCCCCCCTGATAAGAAGGACATCCCGGTCCAGGTGAATCTTCATGATTTACAATTCACAGATATTGTCAGATCCACAGGTCGGGCAACGGATTTTTTTCCCGATACCCTTAAATGAACCGCCACAGTCTTTACACTGGCAATTCTTTGTCTTGATACGATCCTCGATATCGACATCAACCGGTCCGCCAACTGAACACATGAATGTATTACACCATTAGGTAAATTGCGCAGGCGTTCTAATAAGGCTATCTCTTATGGTTTCTTTACTCACTAATCCAGCCGGAATAATGATACCCTGAAAGGAAAAGAAACAGCTCTTCTGATGAGAGACGAATCCCGAAAAGACACAATTATTCCCGCTATCAGAAAGAAGAACAGTATTGATTTATGCCCTGTTACTTCTAATACTAGAGAGCTACTATGAAGTTATCATGAAGTAACTTGTTGGAGAAATAGATCTATGCGTCTTCTTTTGATACATTCAGACTTTATCGAATTTAAGGCAACGAAAAAAACCAGGATGGCAGAGGATACCACGGCACTTTCCGGCAGTCTCGAGGAGGTACTTGTTGCGTTCTGTGCAGTTGAATCAGATGATGCTGATGCAGTAGAAGCAATCATCAAAAAAACCGCACAGGAGATAGCACAAACTGCACAAACAGTGCTCTGTCAGAAGATAATGGTATACCCCTATGCTCATTTAAGCAACGATCTCTCTTCTCCTGATGTTGCAGTCACGGTTCTAAAGGGGATTGAGAAGGAGTTATCCCAGTCATTTACCGTAGAGAGAGCACCTTTCGGGTGGTATAAATCCTTTACTATCTCCTGTAAAGGCCACCCGTTATCGGAACTCTCCCGTACCATCACTTCTGACGAGATCCAGACGAGATCATCCAGACCGGATATTACCCATACCTTCTTTGTACTGACCCCGGACGGTGTCAGGCATGAGACCAGTGATTTTAATAACGATGATGCGTTTGGGGCATTGATAAAGAAGGAGACCGGAATCGCGGTTCCGGTCGGGGGAGAACCTATTCATGTTGAACTGATGCGCTCTAAGGAACTGGTTGATTATGAGCAGGCAAGTGATGTCGGGCACTTGCGGTGGCTTCCCCGGGGAAAACTGATTCGGGATCTTCTTGCTGATTATGCCCTCTCACTGGTTCTTTCCTATGGTGCATCACCGGTGGAGACTCCCGTTATGTATGATCTCGATGATAAAGCCATCTTTGAACATGCAGACAAATTCGGTGAACGGCAGTACCGGTTTAAGAGTGGAAACCGTACCATGATGCTTCGGTTTGCTGCCTGTTTTGGGATGTTCTCTATCATGAGGGATATGCATATCTCTCACAACCAGTTGCCCATGAAGATGTATGAACTCTCTACCTACTCGTTCCGGCACGAACAGAAAGGAGAGGTCATTGGACTAAAACGCCTGCGGGCCTTTACCATGCCTGATATGCACACCTTATGCCGGGACATGCAGAATGCTTTATCCTGCTTTGAGGAGCAGGTTGCTATCGGGTGGCAGACCGGACAGGACCTTGGAACGGATCTGGTCGGGGTATTCCGGTGTACCGATGCATTTTATCAGGAACATGAGGGATGGATCAAGAACCTTGTCTGTAACTCAGGTGTCCCGCTCCTCATAGAGACAATCTCAGAACGGGTTCATTACTGGATTGCAAAAATAGATCTTGCAGCGATAGATGGTCAGAACCGGCCTATCGAGAACCCAACCGTTCAGATTGATGTTGAGAGCGCAAAACGGTTTGATATCAGGTATCATCTGGATGGAGAGGTAGTGTATCCACCGATTCTTCATTGTTCCCCAACCGGTAGTATCGAGCGGGTTATCTGTGCCATTCTTGAGAACACACAATCACAAACAGTTCCCAGGCTTCCAACATGGCTTTCTCCGGTAATCGTCAGGGTGATTCCGATTGCAGAAAGACATGCTGAATATGCAAAAGGTATCATTGACAGGCTGAACAGGGAGAATATCAGGGCGGATATGGACGATCGGGATATCACGGTCGGGAAAAAAGTCCGTGAAGCAGGGGTTGACTGGGTGCCCTATGTCGTTGTTGTCGGAGATGAGGAACTAAGCTCAGGAGAGTTAACCGTTACCATCCGGTCCAGATCAGATCCAAAAAAGCCATACAAGGAAGCAATGACACTCGGTGAACTCATCACCATGGTTCATGCCGGGATACAGGGAATGCCGTACCGTCCCCTTTATACCCCGCACCTCCTCTCACAAAAGCCACATTATATCTGATATCTTCTCTTTTTTGTTGTAAATCTTCAAAACTATTAAAAGAACTGGGAGTATACTATCTCATAACACACAATGTGAGTATAAAAAACTCTGCATCCAGGAATCAGTATGAATATCAGGGAAACTCCATCCACCTCCTGTTTATGGGATTCATCAACAGGAGAGCCATACACCCGTTCTTTTCATGATAACCTGTTCAAGGTCTATACCGAGAAAGGTGATCCAGAGATTATTTCTTTGTATGAGAAGTTCAAGACAGGAAAATTAATTCTTCAGCCCGATTTTCAGCGGATGTATGTCTGGGACAAAGGGAAGGCATCACGGCTCATCGAGTCGGTTCTCTTACGGATTCCTTTACCTATCATCTATTTATCAGAGATCGGTGACGGTCGTGAGGAAGTGATTGACGGACAGCAGAGACTGACATCGTTCTTCTCCTATCTCGACGGGATCTTTCCTCCTGACCAGTCGTTTGATCTCCAGAAACTTACCGTTTTCTCCCATCTTAACGGAATGCTCTTCTCTGATCTCACCCGGGAATTACAGGACATTATCAGGTATTACCATCTCAGAACGATTACTATCCTTAAAGAGAGTAGCAATGAGATTAAATTCGAGATCTTTGAACGGATTAACACCGGATCCACTCCTCTCAATGAGATGGAGATACGAAACTGCATGTACCGGGGGCCGTATCTAAACCTCCTCAAACAGTTAAGCCGGAACGAAGAGTTTCTCTCATGCATTCAGGCCGCAGAGATGGACTATCAGCTCAAAGATGTAGAGATGGTCATCAGATTTGCCTCATTCTACCATGCAGGGTATGAGAATTACCATGCACCAATGAGACGTTTTATTAACCAGGATCTGGAATCCTATCGGAACATATCCCCACAAGATGAGACAATACTTGCAGATGCCTTTGTGAGAGCAGTAAAGAATGTCCACCATGTCTTTTTAGAGCATACCTTTGCACGATATTATGGAGGAACAAAACGGGATCCCCATGGAAGATGGGGATCCCGGATTCATATCCTCCTTTATGATTCATGGATGCATATCTTTGCAGCCATTTCAGAAGAAGAGATAGCCCTGTATCGTGATGCCATCAGGGAAGCGTTCATCGACCTGATGGCTTCCAATTACAGTTTTACCGATGCTATCACCTTCTCAACGAGTTCAAAAGAGCGCGTGATAAGACGGTTTATGCTTGCAAAACAGGCAGTCGATGAGATTCTTAAAACAGAAACACGAGAGGAAACAACTCATTTTTCATTGCAGAACAAGATAGAACATCTGGGGAAAAATCCAATATGTGTCTTTTGCAAACAGGAGATTCACGATCCTGATGACGCGGCTATCGCGGGTATTGACCGGTACTGGATCCCTGATGCCATTCTCCCGGAAGAGATCTCGTTTGCACACCGGTACTGTAACCGGCATAACGTGTAAAAGCCGTGTAAAAGCGGGTAAATGGGAGGGTATAGGCCTCGAATCTTATACCGGTGATTCCCCATGAGTCACATCAATCATCTCTTTTCTTCCCTGCATCATCTGAACAACCATGTGCTGCAGAACCATTCCTACCAACGCACAGATAAGCCCGCCAACTGTTGCCTGAATAATGTAATTAATGCCTTCAGATGCAGGTAAGGGAAATCCTGTGATGCCCCCCTGCGAAAGCATGTAACAGGATCCTCCATAGGCAAATACCCCAACTGCACTGATGAAAAAGGGAAGGATAATAACAGTGGTAAAGATATTTCTCTCGTGGATGAAACTATCAATAATACTGCCTGCTGATATCAAAATACCGGCAACAATAAACCAGAAGACAGAACCATAGATAAATATCAGAAGTGCAGGGAAAAGTCCCGAACCATCCCAGTATCGGGCCAGGCTCGCATATCCATCCATGATAGCGATAACACCGATAATAATTCCTCCTATAGAGGTCACGAAAGAGAACCTGCCCCGGGACAGGGTGTTCTTTAAATTTTTGTACTGGTTCTGAACCACTTCATCAATCGAGAATCCCCGGTACAAAAGATAGGCACCAATGCCGCCGGCGATGATTATTGTTGCTATTTCAGGACGATTCAGGAGATAGCTGATTGCATATAACAAAAGCGCAAGACCCGGAAGCACCAGAACAAACCGGGACATCTTGGGATCGCTGATAATTTTCTTGAGAATATAATAGGTTCCTTCAAGGTTTGGCATCTGGTTTACAACGACACGCGAGATGCTTGCTACCGGGATCTTCGATGTGATGATGGGGAGAACATACTCATCCTCTCCCCCATCGGTAACCAGGATACATTGCGTTGATCCCGTCCCGGCAACCACCTCTTCAAGGATCCGGGCAATCTTTCTGTCACCCTCAATAAACCTCGAATGATTTCCCCCAATAATCGCTATATCGACGTTTTCACCGGCACCTTTCAGTTCATCATAGATCTTTATCGTCTGAAAAATGGCATTGAGATCCGAATCTTCAGGATCTGTCAATGCAAGAGATTGTGCTGCGGCAAGGCATTCTTCTCTTCCAATTACCGGACTTTCTATATGTGCCTTATACCCGATATCATCATCCCTGTCCACATTCAGAACAAGAGTCCGGGGGTTTTCCATGAACAATAATTTGTTGCTGAAAATATTAAAGAATTGGTCAAAAAAAGGAATGTCGCCCTCTTCTGGAGGCTTACGACTCAGATAAGTTTTGAACGCTGCAGAAGCAGGATATCTTCAGTGGTGAGTTTTTCACCGGCACGGAACATATTAAATATCTGTTCTGCCTCTTTCCTGACTTCTTTCTGTTCTTTATTCTGTTTTGTCTTTTTACTCTTCTTTCGAAGGCCGCCGATAACCTTGTCGTAATCCCTGAGTTCCTTCTGGGATTCGATAAAGAGTTTATGCTCAGTATCTGCAGCTTCCTGTGCCTGAACGAATTTTCTGTGGGCGGCGTCTGCTTCTTCCCGTGAGGCATCTGCTTTACGGTAGCATTCGACCATCAGGTCATGGTGTTTCTGGGCGTCCTCGGCAAGCACGGTAATTTGATCATGAATATCAGAAGCTTCTTTTCTGAGGTCTTTTGCAGCAAGGATCTTCTCCCGGATCTCCTTGTTCTGCTCAAATTCTATCTCATGCTCCTTGACCTGATCCTTCATCTGCTTGATCTTATCGATAAGTTCACGTTCTTTCTCAGTGCTAAAAACCTCGGTCTGCTGGCGGAATTCAAGGTGTTCAATCTGTTTCTGCAACTCCTTGATGCCACGGTTCTTAACACCGCCGTGATCTTTCTTAAAGGATTCAACTTCTGTAAAGATTACATTCGCTTCTTCATTGAGCTGGTTTCTGCGGACTTTGAGATCCTGGACTTCTTTGTTGAACTGGTCCCGCTGATCTTTGTGTTTCTGGGCTTCTTCAACAAATTCACGGGTTTGATTATTTAAAGTGTTCCGTTCCCTGGCATACTGGCTTGCCTGGGCGTTCAGCTCATTACGTTTATTCTTGTGATCTTCTGAAGATGCAACAGAAGATCTACGTTTATCAATCAATTCATTCAGCATGCTTTACCATTCCTCGCATAGATTTTTTCGTTTTCACCCGTTGTGCAGGTGTTGAATGCGCAGGAACATCACCAGAAAATAGACCAGAAATAATTCGAAAAAGAACTTTATGCACTGCTAATCCAGACACCGGTATCATTGATAAAACAACACGAAAGAAACGATACCGGGGATACGCGTGTATTGTTCGACAACGGTTCTTGTTCGTCAGGCTATTCACGTATGTTCGACTCCCTGTACCTGAAGAGTAAAGATGTATTCCAGACTCTTCATGCCGCATCCGGTTCAGATCTCGTTTGAGACCTTCAATATACCTAGCTGTGAAAACGGATAAGAGTTTTTATACCGGTATTAGATCAGGTGCAGATACCCTTTCTGTATACCGGTACATGCCTGAACACGGAATAATCCTGTTGTTAATTTAGGATTATTCCGGAATAAAGAGCAGATGTATCGCAAAAATGTATTGGGACTATGGCAGATTGGGAATTTTACCAATTTTACTCAAACATCCGGATATTTACATCCAGATAATATCTGATCCACTGGCTACGTCCTTTACCCAGTTATTTCCTTTTATCGCACTGATGTCAGGTATTTTAGGATTTGATATACGGTTTCTCTGGTACTGTAATTTTTCAGAGTACCGTTCCTGCATCGCTGCCATGGGATCAATCTTCTGGACACCGGTCATGATAGCCATGACACGTACCTTTCCTTCCATATCATTCCTGATTCGTGCACCCCAGATTACATCGGCATTGGGATCCAGTTCATAGGTTAGGGACGTTGCTATCTCTTCAGATTCAATCAGTGTGAGATCAGAACCCCCGGTGATATGGATGAGACTGCCGGTAGCACCCCGGTAATCAATATCAAGCATCGGGTTTGAGAGACATTCCTTAACCACGCTCTCAGATTTATTCTGTTGTTTACTCTCACCAACAAGCATCGTCGCAACACCACCTTTGCTCATGATGGCCTTTACATCAGCATAATCGATGTTAATGAGCGACGGCTCGGTTATCGTCTCGGTGATTCCCTTGACGGTCTCACCAATTAACTGGTCCATGACTGAAAATGACTGGGCAAGTGGCAGGTTGGGTACGTAGTTCTTCAGGCGGTTGTTATCAAGAACAATAACTGAATCTGCTGAGGCAGATATAGCATCAAGACCATCTTCTGCCCTGATAAGACGTGCTTTCTCTACATCAAACGGATAACTGACCATACCAACAACGATCGCACCCTGTTCTTTTGCGATCTTTGCAACCACCGGTGCGGATCCGGTCCCGGTTCCACCACCCATACCTGCAGTGATAAAACAGAGATCGGTTGATTCCAACAGATTCTCAAGAGTCGGACGGGCCATCTCTGCTGCTTTTTGTCCGACCTCAGGATATCCTCCTGCACCAAGACCCTTTGTCAGGGATTTCCCAATAAGAATCCGTTTGTCGGCCTGGATCATATCAAGGTGCTGTTTATCCGTGTTGATGGCAATCGTCTCGGCACCGGACACACCCATGTGATGCAGGCGGTTCACCGTGTTGTTTCCGGCTCCTCCGCACCCGATGATCACAATGCGTGGTTGTCCATCGATATCGTCTTCATAGGCAGAAGAGCGCTTTTTACTTTCTTTTTCTCTTTCAGCATTCATTACTGCTGCATTAATGATACTCTGCATTGATACTCCCCCTAACTCGACCAAGTTTCACAGACTCAGTGTAACTTTGTCACTTTCTGCAAGGACATCTGGTGCCCTCTGTTGGATCAGCTCACGTACGGCGCCCCTGATAGCTTCGGAGACGGTTGGAAATTCCCCGGCAGCTACCAGTTTCTCTAATGTGGCAACCTGCTGCTCTGGCAGTCGAATGGTAATTCGTCTCATCATGTTTATCACATAGTGTATGACGCTTGTCATACGAGAGTCTGCTTTCTGTCAGACAGAAAGGTGCTTTTTGTCAGACGTGAGATATATTGAATTTCCTTTTGATTTATTTAAATGTTGTGTAATTCAGAGGATAGGAAAAGAAGAAATGAACGAGATTTATTTGTACTCATGCATCCAAGTGATACCCACGAAAGCAGGGCACAATACATGGAAGATCTTTTGGATAACCGTCATGGCGGCCAGGTAAAACGATTTAGAGAAGAGTTTAACGGTTCTTTCCTTGAGTTTAGTGCCAGTCTGAACCCGATATCTCCCAAGCTGACAGTTCCATCAGATACTACGGCAATTAAAGAATACCCTGATGATTCTTTTACTAAATTAAAGATGATAATAGCCCGTTTCCACAATCGCAACCCTGATGAAGTCGTTGTTGGAAACGGCTCTGCTGAGATAATCAGGTCTTTTTGCCACGCGGTACTGCAAAATAATGCAACTGCCCATATACCAGGGCATAGTTTTGGAGAATATGCCCAATCTGCGCGCATCTGCGGAGCTACCGTGAGCAGAAACACATCAGGAGCTGCCGCAACCTTCCTGTGCAATCCGAATAATCCCACCGGAGAATTATGTCGCAGAGATGATATTCTTGCATACGGAGACGATGTACACAAAGAAGGAGGGATACTATTTGTTGATGAGGCATTTCTTGATCTCGCACGGCCGAAAGAGAGTATTGCAGATGTATCCTCTCCCCATCTCTTTGTGATGAGATCACTCACAAAATCATTTGCAATCCCCGGGATACGGTTCGGTTACGGACTCGGAGATCCGTCTCTTGTTGCAATGATGGAGATGATACGGCCACCATGGTCAGTCAATGCCATTGCAGAAGAGATGGCTATCGAGGCATTCTCCCATATTAACGATCTTTGTGTATCGCGATCCTACATCCGAAGGGAGCGATCCTATCTCCTTGACCAGTTTTTCTTAATGGATCTCCTGGCGTATCCGGCATCAGCAAATTTCATCCTCCTTCGTATCAAAAGCCCGGTCGCCCGGGTCTGCTCTGCGATGGTACAACGAGGAATCTTAATCAGGGATTGTACCTCATTCGGACTTCCGGACTGTATCAGGGTCGCTGTTATGCGTCATGAAGAGAACAGACAACTGGTGGAGGCATTACGACAATGCTTGCAGTAATTATGGCAGGAGGAAGGGGAACGCGTCTCGGAAGAGGAGAGAAGGCTCTTGTGCAACTTGATGGCATTCCCATGGTAAAGCGGATCGTTACTGCATTTAGTAACGCAGGCCACACACCGCTTGTTGTCACGACACCAGACACTCCATATACCGCCAATTACTGCAGAGCTCATGCAATTGAGGTGTATCAATCAAAGGGAGCAGGGTATCTTTCTGACCTCACCGAGACCATCGTTACCATTGAAGAGACGGAAGCATTCTTTGTGGCTGCTGTTGATCTCCCCTGCCTTTCCTGCGATACTATCTCGAGGATCGAGACCGAGTACAGAGATTCAGGTCTTTGCGCCTGTTCGGTATGGGTTCCGGTATCGCGATATAAAGAACTCGGGGTTGCGATTCCGGTTCCGTATTCTGAGGAGATTGATGGAGTGATGTCATGCCCTGCCGGGATAAATATCCTGCGGGGAGATTCTATCAGATATGAACAACAGGAATTAAAACTGGTTCTTGACGAGAAGGGACTTCTCTTTCATGTCAATACCGTTGAGATGCTGAATCTGGCTTTCTTTTTTCTCTCATCAGAAAACCCCTATCCAGATGCCTCTCACCTGATAGTAAATTCGCTAAAAACCGGGAAAAGAACATATCCCTGAAAATTATCAGGGTTTTGCCACAATCCCGTGGAAAAAAACACGAAAGGCTGGATACGGGTAATATCAGCCATGCTTTTCTCATCAAATCCTGATATCTCCTGCCTTTGGTAATCAGACGTATGCCGCGGTACCTCGGATTCGGGAAAAATCCTATGAAACGCTTATTTTCATACAAAAAGATACAGGTATATGGACACTATGAGAGAACTCGAACTGACAGGACATATCATTGATTCGGGTATAATGACGCGGGTTCTTGATGCCATTCTGGATATGGGTGGTGCTTTTGAGATTCTTACCTTTGAGGTCGGGAGACAAAAGACTGATCCCAGTTATGCGAAATTTCGTATCACTGCTGAATCTTCAGATATCGCGGATCAGATCGTCAGCAGGCTGCACCGCCTTGGTGCACGACTGGTTACCGTTGATGATGTAAAACTCATCCCTGCAGAGGCGGATTGTGTCGTTCCAAAAGGATTTTATTCCTCAACCAATTATCCGACAGAACTAAAATACAAGGGAATCTGGATCCCGGTTGAAAAGATCGAGATGGACTGTCTCGTGGTGGTAGATCCACACCTTACACGTGCTTCCTGCACCCCGATGCAGAAACTAAAGAAAGGGGATCTGGTTGTTATCGGAGAACAGGGGTTGCTGGTTCATCCATCGGAACGATCCAGGGATCCTAATGATTCCTTTGAATTTATGCACGGAGTCGTGTCCTCAGAACGCCCGACCGAGACAATTATTGCACAAATAGCCTCAGAGATTCGTGATATTCATGCAAAAGGCGGAAAGGTGGCCCTCGTCGGGGGACCGGCAATAGTGCATACCGGAGCAGCTCCCGCTCTGGCCCGTATGATTAAAGAGGGACACATTGATATCCTGTTTGCAGGTAATGCACTTGCTACCCATGATATCGAGTACAGTCTCTTTGGAACATCACTGGGTATGGACTTAAAAACCGGCAAACCGGTCGCTGCCGGACATAAGAATCATATCTATGCCATCAGCGAGGTTATGCGGGCAGGATCCATCCGTGCTGCAGTTGAGAATAACGTCATCAGATCAGGGATCATGTACGAGGTGATCACGAAAAACATCCCCTTTGTGCTTGCCGGGTCCATCAGGGATGACGGACCGCTGCCTGATGTAATAACTGACGTTATGGAGGCACAGGATGCCATGAGACGGTACGTTCCTGAGTGTTCAATGGTCATCATGGTCGCAACCATGCTCCACTCGGTCGCGGTTGGCAACTGTCTGCCTTCCTATGTAAAGACTATCTGTGTTGATATTAATCCGTCAACGGTGACCAAGCTTATGGACAGGGGAACGATGCAGGCGAAAGGGGTTGTAAGTGATGCCGGCACGTTTATTCCCATGCTTCTTGCACAGTTACAGGCTATGACGGAATGACTGGTATCAGGATGTCAGAGGCATGTTATACGGTTTTTCATGCTCCATCACATATTCCCATTCCTCGTGACAGGTGCACTGAACCTGTCGAAGAGAGAGTAAAAGTTCGCGATCGGCAGTAAGAGCGTAATCACGTATCCCGTCCAGAAGAACCGGGTCACAGGTTCCACAGTTATGCGGACCGCGTGCACGACCTCCTGCGAGAGGATCACAGAGCAGGTGCGGTTTTGCTGCATGCAGTACCTCGATTATACTCCAGAGGTACGGAGGGCGGTAGTACCCTGCTTTCCAGAGTTTTTCTACATGCGTGTTTCGCTGGACAGAACAGGGATTCATTGATATCATCTCACTGAAAGGTGCGATATCACTGATACTCTGAATCATATCATCATATGCTTCTTTTTCAGTCAGGTACGGCGGTTTATGCAGAAGATAGGACTTGACGCCAAGACCATGATCATGAAGGAGATCTGCAGTTTTCTGGTATGCATCAAATGTCACACCCTTGTCGATGCATTTCTCCCTGATCTCATCTGATGAGGTCTCAAGACCAAGAGCAAGAAACAGCGGTATTGCATGGGTACCGTCATCAAGGATCTCAACAAACCGGGTTATGCGATCGATGTCGGTATAGTCGATGCGACTCTCAATAACCATGCATTTCCCATGGAACTGGGATGCAACCGCATCGCAGACATCCTGCGGTACCTCGGCAGGATCAAAAAAACTTCCTGAGGTATATAATTTTATCAGGGGTGTCTTCTGGCAATCAAGATTCTTCTCAATATATGAGAGTTGCCGGAGCATGAGTTGCGATATATTCTCTTTATCGGCTCCGGTGTACCGTTCATGGCGATACTGGCACATCAGGCACCGGTTCCATGAACAGCCCCCTGATGTAAGAATAATTGTTGTTGACGGGAGTACCTCATCGATCACCCGATCCATCCCCTGCCAGCACGCAAGAGGACGAATTTCACCTGTTGTATCCATCTGGTGTCTTATATGTATCGTTTCAATCTCTATAAAGGATACCAGAGAGTAACCCGAAAAAACTCTTTTATGATCCCGTTAATATATACCTGTGTTTGTGAGGAGATAAAAAAGAGCATGATATTAAAACCACAATCGTATTTTCTGCTGATATCGCTGATCTTCTGTCTTGTCTGCATCGGGGACGTATCTGCATACTATCTGAACCTGGAGGTTCCACGACAGGTGCAGGCGGGTGATCTGATCAATGTTACCGGAAGTACCAATATTCCCCCTGATACGGTCACCATCACCTTTTCTGCAGGGAGTAATGTTCCGGTAGAGTACGGTTCTTTCTCAATTGTTTTTGACGAAAGGGGAGATAAAACGTTTAACACATCATTTGAGACAACAGGACTCTTAAAAGGCCAGTATAAAATAGAAGCGAAAGGAGAGAATGTCCATACATTCTCAGCCGGTTCCCGCTCGATACGGATTGTTGATATTGTTGACAGATCTGATGAACTGATCCTCTCATCACCTGATGTTCAGCAGTTTGATGACAAACTGGATGTTGATGGATATATCAGAAATTTCAAGGAGAACGCGGTTCAGCTCGATCTCTTCCTTGATGATGCCCATCTCTTCGGCCCGGAATTTATTCCTGTCGACCGTCATGGTGATTTCTCCTATGAGGTTCCAATTTATGCGGCAGGAGAATATTTCGTACGGTTTTCCGATTACAAGGGATTGATTGGGACGTATCCTATCCTTGTGAAGGAGCGGACAGTACAGACTACAGAGACGGTAAAACCGGTCAGTACTTCAACCCCGCTCCCTCTCCTGACACGGGATACAACCAGTCCGTTGATCGATTCAGAGAATACAAAAGAGGTCTCTGCTGTCGTATCCCGGGATGCTCCCGGTTACTTCCTTGTCATTGCCGGTGCTCCTGACGTAGCAGTCTTTACCTCTGAAGGGGCAGACTGGGTGATGGAGTATCTTACCGATGACAGGACCGAACCCTGGAAGGTAAACGACCGGGGACGGGATGGCAGGGAAGAGATACTGCTTGAGGTCAATCCCGATGACCGGATTTATGTAAAGGTATACCCCTATAGTTTCACTGCGATAGATGACCTCATCTTATACGGGACGAATGTTGCCGAGATCAGTTCTTCATGGATTGCAGAAGAGAAGTTTGGATCAGGGAGTGCAACACCCCAGACACCCTCCAGTATCTTCATCCTGGTTGCTGCTTTAGGTATCCCGGTCTGTCTGATCCTTCGCAGGAAGCGGTGACTTTATTTCTCTTTCAAAGATACTTTTTTATGAATGGCAGGTAATTTAGATAAGGTGCCGAGGTAGTCTAGTCTGGGAAGGCGGTGGCCTTGAAAGCCACTGGTGCTCTGCACCTCAAGAGTTCAAATCTCTTTCTCGGCGTAATTTTTTGTTTGCCTGTTTTTTTGAGATCTCTCTGCAAAATTATACATATTCAGGATATTTTATGTATATCCTATGAAGAAAGTAAAACTGAATCCATCTACCAGAATTGTGATTGAGAACATTCAGGGATTTATATTGAAACGTAACCAAATTTGGGAATAGTGCCAAAGCAGACTGCCCCAAAGAATACCTCAGCAGAACTGCCTATCTTGTTATCCTCTAAAACTCAGTGATGCATGAATCTGAGAGAACGCTTACAACCAGCGGGCATATTGGTAAATAAACCGGGTTTTTCCTCTTTTATCAGGGTTATCCTGACCTAATCCCACTCAGCGCAGATACGATAATAAGCACGATAAATAACAGGAAAAATGCCGCAATCACATACTGCCACCAGGGCCGGGATAATGCCGAAAGGATTGGATTCGGTTTGGGTATTTTGCTTCCGTTCATGATCCTGTTTTTGGTAAAGGTCTTGTTTGTGGGATCTAACAGGAGGGCTTTCTCAAAACAGGTATCCGCATTCTGGTATTGTCCCAGTTTATTGAGACATATTCCTAAAGCGTTCCAGGCTTTGGGATTTGTGTTGTCTTCATCTACTACCTGGAAAAACTCTTCGGCTGCTTTTGCATAATCGCAAGCCCGGTACCATTCCATCCCATCCCGGACGGTCATATATGAGGGTGTACTCTGAAAGAGATTATAACTGACTCCGGTAAGAAATAGAAAAACATCCTAAAGTAGTCTTCCTGATATTCTGGAATCTAATCAGATTCAGTATCAGATAGCAGGGCAATACTGACATAACTCATTGAATCTCTCATTTCAGATTAATGAGATATAAAACGGGCGATTCTCGAAAAATACAGAAAATATCAGGGATGATGGTATCATACAAAGTGATATCATAGAACTATATATGATACAAGTGATACAGTGATTATCCAAAAAATCCAAACGATAATTCTGCGATCTGCTGTTTTGCATTTCGCTTATGTATATGCCGGGTTGCACCCGATATCACCTTAATCCCGGATATGAAGAAAAAGGGAGACCGGATACAGGATCACCACTTATTCGCCATCAGAGGAGAGAAGAAAAGGGGGATGGAAAACTGTTAAAATCTGAATTACTCAGAATCATTGCGAACGGGGAGAACTCCGGAGTAGAATTTAAACGCGATGATATCAGGCCTGAACAACTTGCCAAAGAAGTGGTTGCCCTGGCCAATCATCAGGGAGGAATTATTCTGCCCGGTGTTGAAATGGACGGAACCATCAGCGGTATCAACCGGGATGATATTGAACCCTGGATTATAGACACCGTTTTTGCCCGATATATACATCCCATGATTCTTCCCTTTTATGAAACTGTCTGATGGATGATGGAAAACGGGTGGCCGTCATCTCATTTCCGCAGGGAACCTCCAAACCATATGTGCTCATACACCACGACAGGGAAGAGATCTACATCAGGGCCGGCTCTACCTCCCGGCTGGCTACCCGGGAACAACAGGC
>JAFGOM010000108.1 GCA_016926505.1 Methanospirillaceae archaeon | reverse complement strand
TTTTTTCCAGTGTATCAAGAATAGGAGACACCTGAGCAACAAGCCCATCAGATTTCGCCTTTAATAGTAACCCACACGTTCCAATAATGATATCATTTTCGCAACTATACCAATACCATGACCTTAAATCAGAATCCTGAACAGATAGCCAGGGACATCATCGACCGGAAACTGATCGAATCCGGCTTTGCGGTTTAGAATAGGAAACATATCGACTGGAAGGTATCCCCCGGTATAGCGGTGAGTATCCGACTGATATCGGTCCGGCTGATTATGTTTTATTCGTGGACCGGGTTCCGATTGGGGTTATTGAGGCCGCACTCGAGAGTTTTCGGGAGATCGCAGATATTGTCAATGGGAACGGGAAGCAGTAGATTCTGGTGAAGGAAAATTCAAGTCTTAAGATAACCAAGGATAAAATCATGAACCGATATAAATTTTCAGTCATTATCGAGAAGGACGAAGATGGCTATTATGCCTTTGTTCCCGAATTAAAGGGATGTTACTCTCAAGGGAATTCCTATGAAGAGGTTTACGAACGGATACAGGATGCCATCCGGCTCTGTGTAAAAGATCAGATTGCCAGTGGTGAACCAGTTCATCAGTTTGAACACCTTAGTCTTACGATGGTTGAACTGGCAGTATGAAAGAGAAATTACCCCGCATTACTGCTGACAAACTCATCCCAATTCTTGAAAAGAAAGGATTTACACTCGTCCGACAGAGTGGGAGTCATAAAATATATCGAAATGATAAGCAGGTGAGAGTAACTGTACCCTATCATAGCGGGGAAATACTTCATCCAAAAATCCTGAAACAGATTATCATCGATGCGGATTTAACACTGGATGATCTAAAGTGAGTTTATTAATCCAAATCTTCTGTTTTTTCCAATGGACTTATGATTTCCTAACCTGATATTAGAAATAATACTGGTCCTTGTTTGCCCGGTGAAGAAGATTCTATTCACTGTTGTAGGGAATGGCATACTTCTGTCGTGCCGAATACCGGCGAAGGGGCATGAAATCACCCTTCTCATAATACCGGGAGAAGAACGAATGAATATGGGAGAAGATGAACGAACGATGCTCTCGTGCAATCTCAGGAGTCAGATCCGTACAGGCATTCCTGACCTGGTCCGGAAGGGTCTTTTGAATGAATGTCTCAACTTCAGCCCGCTTCTCATTGCTGATCCGGTAGATACCATAGTACATCTGATCATCGGTCAAAAGCTGCAAGAGCAGGCATAAGAGATGCCTCGGTTTTCGCGATCCTCCTTCTCTTTTACCGGTAACTCCTCGTCATACGCTGATTTCACTGCCCCCACAAATAATTCATCGTTCTCTTTCATCGGTTTACTCATATCTTCTCCTCAGTATCTCGGAAATTCAGTTTTGGATGGCACTCACAATGGTCATGATCCGGAATCGATCCGGAATCCTGTATTCTGGTAATTTTGAAATTTGAATATAAATGAGATAATTCGAAAAATATCTTTGGTTCATAGAGTTCATTAGTTCTCCTTTTTTGGAGTGATCCGGAATTGATCCGATATCGATCCGGAATCGATCCGGAAAACCCAACCTGAATAAAATGTTTACCACTGGTTAATTGGTTAATGTATGAAGTGAATCCTTTGGGTTTATTGTGCAATCCAGCATGCCGTATCAACGAATATCTCTGATGTAGGATCATTCATTCTTCGGTTTTTTGGGAGTTCCATAGAGATAGTGATCATGTTCATGTGCAAGGGAAGGAATGCCTGTATCCACAGCTAACGAGGCGATGTTAAATGCAGGATTTAGTTCAGGATTTTTCCCGTAATCTTTCTCGGAATCAATACTAATTGTGTATTTTTTGCCTGGAATAAGTTTTATTTCATCAATCGGCCGTAAAACAGAACCATCAAATACTACATCCGTTGTTGTAGCCATACTATCCCTCCAAGATTTTTTGTTGTCATAATATCTGTATTGACGGTATCTTTGTTTTTTCGTATGTACTGAATTTTTTGGAACCGATCCGAAAACGCGACCTATATACATACCCCTAGAATCTAAACTCATCGAATTCGATGGGGTCAAATTGATATAGTAGGTTTTTCATGATTCCATTATTTCAATAATCTTATTGTTAGAATCTCATTACCGAAAAATACCATTCAATTGTATGTTATACCGAACACTGATAAAACCCTGAAATAATTGTATTTATCTATTCATTGCAACACGCACATTCACTCAAAGGAAAAACTGTTATTTGGAAAAATTAATAGAGATATAGAACAGATAAGAGATGAAAATCATGTCTGCCGATGTTTACCGCAATAATATTTCTAACAAGGACATTCTCGTCAGAGTTGAGCATAAACTTGACCATATCATAGAAATCCTTGAAGATAAAACGATCTCAATTGAAGAGGAAAAACTCATCAGAGAAACTGATAAGCTCATTCATGAAAAAAAATTTGATGAATGTATCCCATTATGACCGGGAATGTAGTTCTCCATAAACATACCAGTAAAAATCCGGAAAAATTTTCCGATTCCGAATGAATTCGGGAGTCACTTCGTCACCTGAGTCAATTTCCTGATGTTAAAAATATGCTCCGAATAGAAGATAATCTTTATCGGTTGCGAATCGGCGAATATCGGGCTTTATTCAAAGTATATGATACAGAACATTTGATTGTTATCATACATATCGACGTCAGGGGAAAAATTTATAAAAATTTATAAAATCATTATAACAATTGAATTGCCCCAGATAATGAATGAAAAACTTGTGAGGTTTAACTCTCCTCATGCAGAACGGATACTGTTATCTCTTTTAGAGGAACCGTAATCCTCCCCATCACATAACTCCTGTATCAGACAAACCGACAGATCCTCACATAATCACATGCCTTGCACTGATCCCCGGGACAGGGGATAAACTCCCGGTTCATGGTTCCTGATATTAACTTCTCTGCATTCTGCTCTGCCTTAAAGAGCATCTCTTCACTCACCGGGACAGGAATCACCGTTGCATCCTCAAGAAACGCAATCGACTCTGAACAGACCTGCTCTCCAATCACAGCAAGTCCACGGGCATAGAGCCGGATCTGCATCGACGCATCATCCTCGGTAACCACCGTATCCGACGTCTTGTAATCCCGGATCTCAATCCCTTCCCCATCATGCAGAATTACATCCACCTTCCCCGCAACCGTTGCCTGCATCAGGGGATACCCAATCCTCGTCTCTACCTCACGGTTCTTTCGTACCCTGATATCCCGTTTATCAGTAATAAAAAAAAGTACTGTTCAGTCGGATGACCGTGAGATCTGATATTTTACGCAATTTTTCTCGTAGGTTCTGACTTTATTTTATATGAAACAGCCCTTTCTGACACCCCGGTTTTTACGTAACAGACATATTCATCTCAAGGAAGTTTACGGCATTTCGTCCATACGAAACCGGTGCTACATGGTACCCGGTATGAGGAAGACCTTTAAACCGCACAACCCAGGATCCGTTTATCTGCTCTGCAATCTGAAGAGATACTTCATCAGGTGTCAGAATATCATCAGTCCCTACAACAAGCATTACCTCTTTGTTGATTCCACAAAGCCGGTCATAGGATCCATTCCATTCAAGGTTAGCCATTGCTTCATTCCGCAGACCGGAAGGCTGTGAGGAATTGTATGCTTCTGTTTTAAGTATCCCGAGCAGAACCTTTGTTTCAGGAATGTAAACACTATAGGTGTTGGAATCCAGGATCAGTTTTAAAACCCTCGAAGGATGATCAATAACCAGTTGCTGGGAGATTGAGGAACCCATCGAAGCACCATACACATTCATGCTTTCATATCCAAGAACAGACATCAGGGCTGCTGCATCATCTGTATACCGGGAGATAGAGGGTGATGCATCATTATCACTACTGTATCCCATTCCTCTGTGGTCGTAGGTATACACATGATATCTGGAGGAAAGGACACCAATGAAGGTCTCATTCCAGTCATCCATCGTTGCACCAAATCCTTCTATCATCAGGAGAGGCTCTCCTGACCCGAATTCCCTGTACCCAAGTGTTACTCCATTCACATCAGCATACTGAACCGGGGTGATATCAAATGATACCGGTACCATATCTGTTCCTGTCACGCCAGACAGGTGATCGAGGTCAGAAAGTTCAGATGATACTGACATGGTCAGAATACAGATCGCGATGGGAATGATGAGGGTGTATTTCAGAGTTTTGTTCATAGAGACCTCATTGCTGTGGATAGTTTAACTATACGATAAAAAACCTAATAAGAGTATCCTGCTGAAGGTTTCCGCCGATACTTATCAAGGTGAACACTACCAGTAACACAAGATACGTACATCGCCACTTGTCGTATCAGTATAATCAAAACCATCCTCAATATGCAACATCCCTGTCCATCATCCGGTGTCTTTAAGGTTCACACGCTTTTTTAAGGAATAGGGAAAAGAATCAATTAATATTAACGTAAATTATGTTAATTACGATAGTATGACATATACCGATGCATTTCTCTACCCCCGCAGGATCCACATCGCACCGGTCGGGTACGAGATAGACCGGGTGGTCCTCCCGCTCCTGCGGATGGAGGCTGATTTGGTCTATCTTATCAGTGAACAGACCATGGTGGATGAGTCTGACAAGGTCTACGTGGAGAAGATAAGAGAATTTTTAAACGAACAGAAGCGTATCATCGGGATAGAAGAGATACAAACCGATTTTGTCGGAAGAGATCTCTACGAGATTTTGAGAATCTACCGGGATATCATCGGGAAGGAGTCAGGAAACCAGATCTTTATCAACGTCTCGACCGGGACCAAGATCCATGCCATTGCCGGGATGATGGCCTGCATGATCTTCCGGTCTGAACGGATTCCGGTCATTCCATACTATGTTGTACCGGAACAGTACGAAAACAGGCCTCTGGAAGGAATGCCGCTCTCGACCGGGTGCAAAGAGATCATGGGTCTGCCCGGGTACCGGATCGAGCGTCCCCCGGAAGAATTAGTACGGGTTCTTGCCATCATCAGGGAGACGAAAAAGAAGTACGGATATATTTCAAAGAAGATGCTCATCAATGAACTGAGAAAAGCAGGGATTCTCTTGATCTCCGGCCCGGTCCGGCATGAGAACATCGCCCGTTACCGGGCACTGGACCGGAAATACATACAACCCCTGACTGAGTGGCGGTTTATTACGGTTGAGAAGGAAGGATCCCAGGCACGGATAGAGGTGACCCGGGAAGGGGAGAACGTTCTTGCGTTTTTAGGATAGGAGAAGGATTGTCTCTGTAGTAAAAAACCAGACCAGACTCCTACAGAACCTCACGCTTTAAAATTCTCTTATTAAATCCTACTAAATAGAATCAAATCAGGCTTATTTTTGTTTATCAATCGTTGTATCAGAGTTATGAACATTTTTTTGTATCATCAATTCACTCGATACCAAAGAGAAGACCGGTGGTGACTAACTCATAAAATTTTAATAGTCAAAATATTCCTGATTTTATCTTCCTGAATTTACAACAGGAACAGGATAGAACCATTCATTCAAAAATCCTGTGTTTCATATCCAGTATCGGTGATGTATTGTATTCTTTTTAAAAAGGAGGGGCATATTCAATCAGGAGAAGAAATAACTTTTCTGATGACTGATATAAGTCCGTGCGAATTTTCGCATAAAGGGGAAAAACCAACAATCCCATTCACCTGTGCCATAACAGATCTGCGTCCTCAGACGTCTCTGGCATGAAAGTCACGAGGATATCTTTAAAAATCTCTGTATTCTCCCGGTACACAGCGGGATTCTCTGCAATGGCAGATAACCAGAATACTGCGGAACTATCAGAAATCAGGAAACTGGAGATGACCCGGTCGTTCTCTCCCCCTGCCAGCAGGAGGTAACTGACACTTGCCTCTCCAAGCGTCCCGAATGCTCCGGCCTCCCTGACAATCGACACATTCCATGTTGGAAAGGAATCCAGTATCCTGGTCTCTTCAATCTCCACTGCTTCCTTTTCCGTTAGTGCCAGTCCTCCCGGGTTATTCAGTGCCAGAACCGAGATAAATGACGGGGGATTCTGCTTATCCCAGAACATGACGACAACCCCGTCCAGAGACGTGGTATCGGCACCATACAGAGCCCAGTCAGGGGGGATCTGAATTGAGTACCTGGGATCGATACTATAAGTCAGCCAGTCAGATTTTTCTATCCCTTCTGTTCCTCCTTTATCATATCCGGATGAAGTGAGTTGAGATGAGGATGACCCCGGGATCGTTTCCCGGGACTCAATTTCAGATTCAAAAGAATCCGGTACCAGGAGTCCTGTTCCTTCTGCGTGATCGACGAGGAACTCTTCTTTCATATCAGGATACATTGACGAGGCCACTTCTTTTATCGCGGCAGTAAACGAAGAATTTTCAGATTCATCACCAGATGCCGGATCTGCAGCAACCGGAAGTAACACAAGCATGAGAAAGCACAGAATTATGATAAGGGATCTCATTTCTCTCATATTCCTTCATCGAGGTTGGTAGTTATAAGCATTTTCATAAGGGCATAAAGAACAGGATAATCCACTTTCCTATTACCATTATCCTCTTCATCAGATTCCCTTCCCTTTGCTCATCCTTTCCTGCATTCTTTATTTTTTAATCACTATTGCATCTGACACCTAATTCCTGATTGTTCCAGGATCTTTTCATGATGAGAATACCGTTTCTCATCACACAATCATCGTTCGGTTATACCAACACCTTCAATTGGATCTGGATGCCACTATTTAAAAAAGAGTATGACCCGGTATCCCCATGCAAACCCGGTAATAAAACCGCCGATATCTCCCGGAACCTGTTTTATCTGCAAAAAGAAAGTAACAGGAGATACAATAGAGGATCATCTTCCTGAGTGTATACCGTCCGCGAACTGGCCGCACCATAAAGAGTCAGGGTATCTTATCAGAATAATGGACAGAGATAACCGCCGGTTCTGGCTCATTCTTCTGGCATCACCGGATGCAACACTCGCGGATCTGGATCATCTCATTCGCGATGTCTGGGTAGAGTGCTGCGACCACCTCTCCTCCTTTTCCATCGGGATCTGTTCGTTCTCGAGTCATAGAGAGGATGAAGGGATGAATATTTACATCAGGGATGTCCTGCTCCCCGGAGAAGACGGTACCTACCGGTATGATTATGGTTCCCCAACCCGACTCAGGATATCAATTCTCAGTCCAACTCATTATTATCCAAAAGACCGGCAACTCGTTCTCCTCGGTCAGAACACAAAGGCAAAACACCGGTGCAAAATCTGCAAAGCTGATGCAGCGTATGCCTATAAAAAAAGATACGATGAGAGAACCCAGTATTATTGCCAGAAATGCCTTGATCTACAATTGATAGATTCTGATTATTGCTGGTATGCAGGTAATTCCCCCCGGGCAGGGGTATGCGGATGCACAAAGGATGACGAAGACGGAATTGCCTGGTATCCTGAATCAGTCATCAGGAAACAGAGCATCTCCTCATCGCAACGAAAAAAGATTGAGCGGTTTGATCGTGAGGATCTTTATACGTCCGGATTGGATCCCATCGATGAGATACGCAAAAGACTGGGTATTTCTGTTCCGGTTCCGGCAAAAAGAGATAAACCAAAGAAACAGGGCAGAGGAAAACTCTCGCCGTTTCCCGATACCATCCCTGATTCGATAGCAGACCGGCATACAAAAATCCTGGATCTCTGTTATTCATTCTGTGATACCTCCCGGTTACCATGGATGAAACAGCCCGTATCAGATCTCCTCTCGCTGTTCTGCCGGATTCCCATGACAACAATGGTAATCTGCCGGGGTACAGAAGAGGCATGGGCCTCAGGCTTTATCTATGCAATCGGGCAGATGAAAGGTCTCTTTACCCGGGGACGGGAAGAAGGGATGAAATCAAAAGACGTCGGAGATTTTTTCCAAGTCTCCGGAGATACACCCAAGAGCAGGGCATATCTCATACGGACAGAACTGAGGAAAGTCAGAAGTGCCTGGGAAGAAGAGTATGAGGGCACCCTGTTTGACGGGCAGACCCGTGATGACTGGGCAGAGTTATTAAACGATTGGGTAGGACACCGGCAGTACCGGATGCGTCGATAAAAAATTAATTCCGTTGCATTTATCTTCCCTCAAAGACTATTTCTTTTCCCTTCCGATCAGGAGATAGTATGGATACACAGGTAAGAGAGAAGGTCTTTCAGGAGTTTTTTTCTGCATTACTACAGGGAGATCGTAAAACCTGCACTGCCATTGTACATGATCTTCTGAATCAGAATATTCTCATGAAAGATATCTTTGTCAATCTCTTTGAAAAATCCCTGTATCGTGTCGGGGACCTCTGGCAGCAACACCAGATCTCTGTCGCGGTTGAACACCTGGCTTGTGCCATCACCGAACGGTTAATGACCATGGTGGAGATGAATATGATAACTCTCCCTTACCACGATCATGTGGTACTTGTTGCATGTGTTGCCGATGAGTATCATCAGCTGGGAGGTCGGATGGTGGCTGATATCTTTGAGACCCATGGCTGGAGAAGTTATTTTCTTGGGGCAAATACACCTCATGCAGATCTTCTCTCATTGCTTTCGAATAAAAACCCGGATCTGGTTGCCCTCTCCCTGAGTGTGTACTGTAACCTGCCCTCTCTTCTCCTTGTTCTTGGTACTATTGCAGAGAAGCACCCTTATATCCCTGTCCTTGTCGGGGGACAGGCTTTTTTCTGGGGAGGAGTCGATGTGTTGGATCGGTTTTCAAACGTCAGATATATATCCTCGCTTGATGAACTGGAGCAGGTGATCGGATCCTATGAAACCTGATGAAGTACCGAATCTGCAGGCCCGGAGTCTTTTATATATCCTCTCATATGCCCAGGTTTTCCTTCTTGTCCTTGATAAGACCGGGACCATCATGTTTGCAAACAGGTATGCCTCACATCTTGCAGGAGTTGAACTGGAAAGGAGACACCTGAAAGAAATAATCCTTCTTGATTCCTGGCAGGACACTATTCTTGACACATGGACAAGCCGTGAGACACCTCCCCTCATGAACATCAGAATGAAAAATGATCTGCCCAGAACGCTTTATATCACCGTGTATCGCGAAGATTCCCTGTACCTGCTCTTTGGTCATATGGACAGTGAAGAACTCCAGTACGTATCAAAGGAGATCATTGAATTAAACAAGGAGTTAAATTCCAAGAGCCGTGAACTCAATATCCGTAACGCTGAACTCTCCAGGCTTAATGCTTTAAAGAACCAGTTCCTCGGCATGGCTGCACATGATCTCAGAAATCCGGTTGGAATAATCCTCAATTATGCCGATTTTCTCATCGAAGATCTTGCTGGTGAACTTTCTTCTGAGCATCTGAATTTTCTCAATAATATCCGATCCGCTGCAGAGGATATGAAACAGGTGATAAACGACTTCCTCGACGTGAGTATCATCGAATCAGGACATCTCACGCTTACCATCACAGAAACAGATCCCAGGGATCTGATAGAGGATAGTATCGGGAAGGTCATTCATACAGCCGAGAGGTACGGGATCACCTTCCATACAACCATTGATCCGACCCTCTCAAATATCATTGTTGATCAACACAAAATAAAACAGGTACTCATCAATCTCATCAAAAACGCCATCGAGTATTCACCGAAAGGAGGGGTAATCCGGATATCGGTTACTCTTATCCATGATGAAATACAGGTTATGGTAAAGGATGAAGGAGCAGGGATCTCCACAGAGAGACAAGAGGTATTATTCCAGGATTTTTCAGGGACGAAATCCACAAAAAAGGATGGAGAACGAAGTGTCGGCCTTGGTCTGGTTATCTCACGCAAGATTGTCGAAGCACACAGGGGACGAATGTATCTTGAGAGTGAACCAGGCACCGGATCTACATTTGGATTTATCCTTCCTGCTTCTGCTATTGCTACCTCTCTTCTCACAAAAGACCCGTGATGAAGGGTACGTATTAACCGACTGGAATTACATCACAATGAAAGGATAAAGAAAATCATGGATCTAAAAACATTGATTGCATCAGCAGAAGAACTGGTACAGCCATCAGAATATGCTGCGAACGAGTTCTGTTTCAGGATTGATAGCTTTGCTGAAGAGTTAAACCGTATCATGCTCTCCCGTCCTGATATAGAGCGGCTTATCGGGCCTGATAATTCGGCTATGATGGAGAATAACTCACGAAATTTTCTCAGGTTTATGGGTTCAATCTTCATTCATACCGATGCAGGTGTTCTTGCACACACCGCGGTCTGGGCCTTTCAAACCTACCTCTCCCATGGATTTCATGTTACATACTGGCCAGCAAATATCGATACAACCATCCGGATTCTTAAAAAAGATCTTCCTGAACCGGTTTTTTTAGAGTTATATCCGTTTTTCTTATGGCTGGTTGTTCACATTCCGGTATTTGCAGAGCTGAGTGAGCCCGAAAAAATTAATCCAGGATACATATCGTTATCTCAATAAAGAGAACACGAAAAACTATCATCTGATTAACCTGTTAAAGATAGTATTACTTTTCCCTTTTTGGATAGATTTGTATCATAATTCTATCATTTTCGTATCCGGATTTATTGTTTCGTTCATTTCACAAGGATTCATGAGATACTATCCTCTGTTCCTCCTGATAGATAACGGCGACATAATCTGATGATTGCTTAATCTCTCATTTTTGATAAATATTCGGTATTATCAACAGGATCAGCACAACCAGTATGAGGCCTTTGTCCTCATCAGACTGATGATAATCCGATACCGCCGGCAATAGATTTAATGCAACAATCATGAAGTACTACTATGAGAAACAGCCCGCTCCTTATCTCACTTCTTGTATTTCTTTTCTTTGCCGGAGGATGTACCGGGATACAACAGACAAACACGCCGGTATCCCTGGAACCGGCAGAAACACTCCCCACTCAAGGTGAAGCAGATACCTATCCTGTTCTTACTGCTCCCCGGACATCAAGAGAGATACAGGAATATGTGAATACTGCCGCATCATGGGCAGAAAAACACGAGAAGGAAGCGGCATTATCAGCCTTTAATGATCCAAAAGGCCCGTTTGTACAGGGCGATGTCTACATCTATGCCCTTGATTATGATGGTGTCGCTCTTGCACTCCCGTTCCAGCCTGAAATGGTCGGTAAAGACTTCATTCCTCTGCTTGATGCATCTGGGAAACCATACACAAAAGTCGAGATTGCACTTGCAGAGCAGGGCGGTGGTTACATCCTGTATCATTACCCGTACCCTGCCGGAGATCAGCCGGGCACTCAGAAGATCAGTTATGTCAGACCGGTCGATGATACCTACTGGATAGGGGCCGGCCTCTACACAGACGAAGACCATATTATCAGCCCTGATATACGCCGGTTTGTAGAAGAAGCAAAAACCTTTGCCATAGAGAACGGTAAAAAGAAAGCAGTACAGGAATTTAACGATATCACCGGTTCCTTTACCTCAGGTGACCGCTACATCTTTGCCTATGAATATGACGGGACCCTCCTTGCCTGGCCGTACCGAAAGGATCTCATCGGAACAAACCGGATAAACGCGACCGATTCTGTTGGAACTCATCACGTGCAGGCTTTTCTTACAAGAGCAAAACAAGGCAGCGGTATCTCAGATTACTACTCGGTAAATCCGCAAAACAACAAAACCGATCTCAAGATCAGTTACGTGACAGATGTAGACGGTACATGGATGCTTGGCTCCGGATGGTATGTAGAACCCAATGATATCATTTTAGGAGCGTAAAATTATTTTTCGTTGGTCGGGAAGAGAAGAGGTATTCGCTCAATAATTATGGCATACAGGAATTTGACAGGCTCCTCTCCTCCCTTTTTTTTCTGTATTTCATAAAAACCGAAGATACAGGATTTTTCGGTATAACGGATAGGATGACAATAAATGACCCTGAAGATCTCGGGATTCGGGCACGATAAAACCCGTACCTGGTATACCAATTGGATTACTCCTCTTTTTTATTATTCAAAGGAAAGGCTTCGGAATCATTCCTCTTTTCTTCCCATGAGTACAGGTATTCGGTATCATTTCTGCCATCAGAATCGGAATCAGTAGAAAAATTTTAGAATCGTAAAACTATCGATTCATCAGAGAGATAGCTTTTTTTATCCTTGATACTGATATGGGAGCCTTTCTCTGCCTTCTGCTGATAGTATCAAATCCTGATGATATTTCTATGGAATTAAAGAGAATTTTTTATTGCCTGATACAGCGGGATACTTAGGTATGATAGATCTTTCTCTGGCACTCATTATTATTATCATTCTGTCGGTTCTGTTCTTCCTCATCTGGGTCTGGATATCAAAAAACCGGTCACGTCCCTGTCCTGCACGACTCATGTGGATGCTTGATCCGAGATCGGGAAGGAGTATCAGTACAAGAACAAAAAAAACACTGAATCTTCTTAATTTACAGGCGGGTATGACAATCCTTGACGCCGGCTGCGGACCGGGAAGGCTTACCATACCTCTTGCAAAGGCAGTCGGAGAGACGGGAAAGGTGACCGCACTCGATCTCCAGGAAGAGATGTTAGAAGAGGTCCAGGAGCGGGCAAGAAGGAGCAACTGTGCGAATATCACGTATCTTTTGGGTGCATTAGGAGAAGGACTGCTGCCTGAAAATTATTTTGATTGTGCTGTTCTTATCACTGTTCTTGGAGAGATAGCAGATAAGAAGGCGGCAGTTACGGAATTACACTCTTCCCTGAAACCCGGTGGCATCCTGCTTATCGAAGAGACCATTCGTGATCCCCATTACCAGAAAAGAGATACGGTCTGCAATTGTATCGGGGAAGTAGGATTTACACAAAAAGCATTTTTTGGGAACCGTTTCAATTATACCCTGCTGTTCACAAAGGCGATACCATCACTTCACTCAGAATAATGATTTACAGAACCGGTTTTCATATCAGTAATACCTATTTTTGCAGTATAAAAACCTCATGTGATTCAATGTAACACCTCAAAAACAAAAAAATCTGTATTTGTGCTGCCGGTTAAAGCATTACCGTAGACAGAAATGCCTTTTTCATTTTAGGTCTACAACCTGTTGAAAAACCGGGCACGGTAAGTTTGTAACATCGAAATGTTGTCCTGGAGCACGAATCGTACATTGACTCGTTAAAAGCTTTCACCGGTCCACGGTGAGGAATAATATGGATTATCCATATCGGAAAGTAGCGGGTACTGATGTTCAGAGTAAGATACAGGTTGTCACCGTCATGGATCATAAGGGATCATACGGGAAATGCCCACTGCTTTTTGACCAGGGTATATAAAGAAACGCTCATTCAATTTTGACCCCCCTCTTTACAGACAGGTATCGATCCTCCTCTATCAAAATGCAGGGGGTAAGAAGGTGAAAAAAAATGATTGACGTACAGCAGATGGCGGCCATATAGCGCCAGTATGGTTCCTTTTCTCAGGGAGCTCGGGAATTGCATAGATCTCGTAATACGGTTAAGAAATATCTTCGGCAGAACGACGAAGTTTGTGAAGGATCCCGCAGTGAACTCTTACCTAAAACCCGGCAAATCAATCAGCTTCATCGGAGGGCCACCGATACAGCCATAGAACAGATTCTTCAGTTACTCAAAGAAAACGAGACCTATCCGAAAAAACAACGAATGAACGCCAGACAAATACATCAGCGACTTGTATTTTGCGGGCATCAAATCAGGTATAGCAAAAACCGGATTTCTGTTCAGGAGGAACATACCCGAAGGATCGTATCCCTCGAGAATATAACCATATACCGGTTCAGCATACAACCTGAGAAGATATGTCACGAATCATGTACCTCTATGTTCTGGACACCATGTCAGACTGGGAACCGGGTTATATCCTGGCAGAACTCGGTTCCGGCAGATTTTTCCGTGATCCAAAAAAGTCATTTTCTCTTGTACTTTGCGGCAGGAACTTAAACCCCATCACTACCATGGGAGGAATCAGACTCGTACCTGATATCTGCATAAAGGATGTACAACCCGGTCCTGACCGGTTATTGATATTACCTGGAGCCGACACCTGGCTTGATCCCAGACAGATTCCCGTTCTTGCCATCATAAAAAGTCTATTACAGACCCCTATGACCATTGCTGCCATTTGTGGTGCCACAATGGGACTAGCACAGGCAGGCCTTTTCAATAACCGCCAGCATACCAGCAATGATCTTTCTGCTCTGAAGATGTTCTGCCCGGATTATACGGGTGATGCGTATTATGTAGACAAGCCCGCTGTCATTGATGGCACGCTGATAACGGCAAGCGGACTGGCTCCGGTAGAGTTTGCATATCAGGTGTTTGAAAAGCTGGAAGTTATGCAGGAAAATACACGTGAAGCATGGTATCACCTTCATACCACCCGGAAACAGGAATATTATTACCAGCTTATCGATTCACTCAGGAACTCACCCGAATCATAACGATCGGGAATTATTGTATCTGCTGACAGGTTCCGCCAGGTGAATTTTACACCCCGGGAAAAAGACGTTAAACGGCTATTCTACCCTGTATGAATCATTTCTTCATCATACTCTGTTACGTCTTAAACAAGGTATGGATTATGGTTCAAACATCCATATCGCATACTGTATCGCATACATCGGTTATTGATTGCATCATTGCCATCCCTTTCTCATCAGTTCTGTCTCACTCTTTTATTCTTGAGCATCGCTGAACTAGGAGGCTGTCCGAGAATGATCGTTTGCATTTTTCGGGTAATCATATTGAAGCATAATCCAAATTTAAGCCATTTTTTGAGTTCCAAATTTTCATGTTTTTTGAGTAAGCATAGTTATCGGACAGCCTCCTAGTGGGTGAAGGGGTAGTCGTAGAAGTTAGCTGCGGTCACAGATGATTCATTAAAGCATGCTATGCGGATTGACTGTCCTATTAAATCAGATTATTTGAGTATAACCTGAACCCACTTTAAAAAAAAAGAATTGGATTTCAAATCTTTCTTAAAGCAACACAAAAGATCCTGATGAGATTACTTTATCAGATTCCTTATCAAATATGCTCCATTCAATCTTGTTATTTCCCGGAAGGCTTAAGCTTCCAAAATCGATTCCCTTTGTCCAACCTGGATCTGTTCCCTGAAGGATAAATGCATCTCCGGTAGAAACAACTCCCGAGGAAGCATCATACTGGTTCTCAAATGCAACACAGTTTACTCCAATATCGGCAGTAGTCAGGGTGCCTTTGGTCGTTCCTGATTGTAAAACGACTTTTATTGATCCAAGTACAATTGGATCTCCTCCCTCATGAGAGAAAAGTAACGCAAAATCATCAAGATCTGGTTCCACAGTAAAAGCTGCCTGTGGTGTCTTATCCGTATCACCGGCAAGTCCTCCTGCAAATGCCGAAACGACCGCTGCAATTATAATGACAACAACGAGCATTAATAATACACCAATTACCGGTGATACGGCATCCTCATAATGGTGTTTCATTGAATCACCACCTCCTTATCATAAATTGCCTTTCCACTTGGTTTGTGGAGAATAATTATCCTGGCAATAGATCCTGGTTTAAATTCGGTATAAGATGCAGAACATTCTACTCCAAAGAGTTCATCCATACCCGGGTTTTTATGTGGAGCTGAGGGGAGATCATTGTCATCATAATTGCCGCAGAAATTACCGGGTGTAAGCATTATGTCACCGGGTCTCAATGTTGCTGAAACGTTACCAAACCAGTTGTCATTACCAGTATCAGAGTCCTGTATTGTATCATCGCCAAACCGATTCTGATCATTGAGATATAGTACTCCACAGTACTCTGACGCACTAAATGATGTCCAGGCAGCATCTCCTGCTACGGTCTCCTCGGAGGATACTCCTCCTTTGTATGTTCCTGTTGAGTTCGTGAAGTACGTTTTAATTTCAAGGTCTTTTGTGGGTAATGTATCTCCACTTAAATGCTTGATCACGAGATCAGGAACATAATAGCCATCGCCCCATGGGGGCATGGCTCCTGCATTAATAGAACTGTATATATCTACATCAAGTGACGCAGATGGAGGGGCTTCTGTACCTCCGGCTAAGCCACCTGCAAAACCACTGACAACAGCGGCGATGATAAGACAAACCACGAGCATCAGCAGAACACCGACAACCGGCGATACGGCATCGTCTTTTCTTTTCATAATTTCCTCCATATCAGGTCTGAAAGACCATAAGAAAAATTTGCATTAACACAAATAATAGTTAGTATTTAGAAAAAGACATCACTTCACCTTTTAGGAGATTTGAAAATTGAATTATTTTTCATTTATTTGCATAAAAACAAATTATTTTTATTAAATTTACAATTCATCACCACAGAAAAAAGATAAATGGTGCGAATTCGATTGCGTAAACGTCGGCCATGTTACTTTAATGTAAAGCATAAGTTTATTAATGCGTAATCTGGGTATTCTTTTCAGAAAATATCTTCTTTTATTATTACTACAACGCGCAATAGTGAGAACCATTTACGGGTTTCAGAAAAATGAAAAATTCTGAAATCATAGAGAATCTCTCTCTTTGAATTACCTAATTTTGCACGACCTGCGCAAGGAAAGTTTCCGATGACGGCTACCCACAATCTAGACTGGCTGGAATTTTCAGGTATGATGGAAAAATCCATCCGGTTGGGTTTTTTCAGACTAAAGGTGCAAGATATGACTCTGGAAAGTCACAGGTTTGAAAATCCTGCCCGAATAGGTACAGAATACCAATATACCCCAAGAAATCATGCTCCATGTTTGTACGGAATTGATACCGGTCTCCCTCTGTTCTTGCTTGATAAATAACCGGTGATCTCAGTAATTTTTTCTGTTCTCTTCCGTTTAAATATCCCTGATTAAGATTATTTTTTAAAAAACCAATAAATTGAAGCGTAGTTTTATCATCTTTTACGAGATATGGAATGCTGGTGGTACCAA
>JAFGOM010000018.1 GCA_016926505.1 Methanospirillaceae archaeon | reverse complement strand
GTATAACGGAAATTTTTATCAGTGAGTTCTTCAGGAGTGTATCCGAGAATTTCATGCACATTACGGGAAACCGAGAGGACCGGCCAGTTTTCTCTCCCTCCCCAGATTATAGTGCAGACCGGTCCTCCCGAGAAGAGATCCCGCTCTTCCTGCAGTGCTATTTCCGCCTGCTTTCGTTCAGTGATATCACTATAGAATCCGATAACACGGACGGTGTGTTTATCTTCTGTAACGGCTTTTCCAACCGTCCGAATCCACAGATGTTTCCCCTTTATCGTGGTAAAGGGTAACTCCATGTCAAAGAATTCTCCTTCCCTGATACAACGCCGGAATGCATCCTTGAGAGTTTCCCTGTCATCAGGGGCAAAACAGGACAAACTTGTTTCTATGAGATCAGGAGAACCGGGCGGGATATCATCCGGGTTTACCTCATGGATACGGTAGGTCTCTTCTGTCCACGTAAGGGTCTCGTCCGGACTCCATTCCCACCCGCCAGTAGTGGCAAGACGCTGGGTGGCTAAAAGAAGATCCCTGCTTTTCCTGAGTTCCTCTTCCATTTGTTTCCGGTCATTGATATCAACATGAACACCAAGAACCCGTGATGGCTTCCCGGTTTGTTCTGATACATATACTTTCCCTCTGCCCGATATCCACCGGTAGCTCCTGTCTTTACACCTGAGTCGGAAATCCTCTTCATATGGTTCCATCTTCCTGATATGCTCCTCGATGCGGGGTACAATTGTTTCTGCATCATCAGGATGCAGCAGGGCTACCCAGGTCTGATAATTCCCCGGGAATTCATCGGGTTCATATCCCAGCATGGTATAGTATCCGGGACTGAAGTACGCCTTGTTTGTAATAAGATCCCAGTCCCAGAATCCGTGTTCCGCTGCATCCATTGCCAGTAAAAGTCGTTCCTGAACAGACTCAATCTCCTGTTTTGCCTTGAATAACTCGTTAAACTGGTGCCGTATTTCTTCTTCTGTTGCAGTAAGCTCTTCGTTGGCAGCGAAAAGTTCATCACTCTTCTGAATCAGGGCAATTTCTACTTTTTTCTGCTCGGTGATATCGCGTGATACGATAAGGAGTGAGGATGGTCGTCCGTCGCTGTCCCTGATAAACCTGATGGTATTATTCACCCAGATGGTTGTGTTATCCTTCCGATACTCCTCGAGATCAATGGAGATTGTTTTTTGTGGATCCCCCTGCCCCTCTGCTTCACGCTCCATCTCTTCGCGGAACCGGAGAAGAGCAGTTTGTAGTGATGATGGAGTTAGGATGTCCTCCAGAGACTGTTGTAGGGCCTCTTCTTCGGTAAATCCACGGAGCGTTCTGATAGAGGGACTGACATACATAACCTGCAGGTTTAAATCAAGTACCGTAATTGTCTCGGTAATATTCTCGGCAAACATCCGGTACCGCTCCTCACTCCTGACAAGAGCGATCATTGCAAGCTTCTGCCCGGTGATATCCCTGCCAACTGATTGAAACTCCCGAATCTTTCCCTCTTCGTTATATATTGCCCGGGTATTCCATGTCTGCCAGAGTACCTGCCCGTCAGGCATGATGATACGCTGATCGATAGTTCCTGAAGGGTCTTTCGGGGTTCTTGTGGCAAAAAACCGGGCAACTTTTTGTTTATCATCAGGATGGATGACAGGAACGAACCGTTTTCCGATGATTGTTGCACGATCCAGGCCGAAGTACCTGCAGTACGCATCGTTTACAAAAAGGATGGTTCCATCCGGCAAAAATCTGCAGATAAACTCGGTCTGGTCCTCGACAACCCCCCGGTACCGCTCCTCACTCTCCCGCAGGGCATTCTCACTTCTTCTTCGCGCAACTGCGTAAACGACCTTATTGGAGAGTTCGGCAAACTGTGGCTTGGGATCCCCGCCTTTCTGGATATAAAAATCAGCCCCGCTATTGATTGCATCGATCACGACATCTTCCCTCCCCTTTCCGGTGAAGATGATAAACGGGGTCTTATTTCCCTTCTCTCGTATGTGCCGTAAAAATGCGATACCATCCATCTGTGGCATCAGGTAGTCTGAAATAATCGCATCAAAGGTATCGGTCGAGAGGAGTTGGATCGCTTCGGGTGCACTCTCACAGGTAGTAACCCGTAATTCCCGGTCACGTTCAAGAAATAGTTTCCCGAGTTCCAGGAGGGAGGGTTCATCATCGACATAGAGTACTCGTATCTTTTCCATGCCACTCATCTCCTCTGTTTTCCATCCTTGTGTAATAATAGATCCATGGGTTAGTAGTTACTACTCGTATTCAATATATTAAGGGATCTCTGATACATTTGACCGCCCGAAATAGCAAACCTGGTTATTATAGGGACTCACGGGGGGCAATCTGCGTACCCTGGTACTTTCTCTATCGTTTTATTGTATAATAATTCGGGAGCCTCGTATAATGTTCTGTTTTCATGAAAAGAGTAGTTCTCTTATCTTTCCCAAAGAGTGTCCGGATCTGGTAACGCAAGGCTGAATAGTGGAAGGAATGGTACTCGTTTATAGTGGAATGATTACGAAATACTTCTGATGTTTCTAAATACAAAGAAGAAAACCGGGAAATTCCCGGTATGTTCATTTATCCCTCATACCTGTGATTTGTATCTCATATGAATCTGCAGTATCTCTGCGATAAGAGAGGAATACTCAATATGTGTTTTTTGTATCCCCATTACCCTTTTAGGATATATTATTCGATAATATGAATATGATACTATCATAAGGGGTGAACAATTAATCATATAATTAGTTAAAAATATATAGTAAGTGAGTTAAATATGATGTGCCGGCAGGTAACCTGACTGGCAGTCACAATCTCTCATCCGGATCCGGCATATGTTATGTCTGTCCAAAACCCCCCACAAGAATCACGAAATCATCACAAAACACGCTGCTCATCGTATCACATGCCATCACGGTACAGGGATCCGGAATCTGCATTCATTCTACCGGTATCTCCATCCCCAAATCATCAGAAAGAGGAATACAGGATGATAACTGCCGATCTGCATACCCATACCTGTATCTCTCCTGATGCTACTCATTCTTTGCGGACCATGGTTAGAAAGGCGAAAAAAACCGGCCTTGATGCCATTGCAATTACCGATCATAACCACCTGCTCGATTATCGTATTGCACAGGAACTCTCGAGGGAGTTTGATATCCTGGTTATCCCCGGTATGGAAGGGGGAAAAATCGCCAGGGAAAAACACTGGATTGCTCTTGGCGTAGATTCCGTCCCTCAAGGCAGATCGATATTCCAGATACTTGACAGTATTCATGACATGGGAGGAATTGCCATAGCTCCTCACCCCATGACATGCAAGGGATATCACTCATTCTCCGCCCTCCCGTTCGATGCAGTAGAAACACTCAATGGAACAACACCGATTGCCAATGCATTTCTGAAAAATCCTGTTTCTATGCCAGAAGTAGGCGGATCCGACGCACATTCGTCCTGCATGCTCGGATATACCTGGACCGAGATTGAGAGGGACTGCTCATGCATCGATGACTTACTACTCGCTATCGAGAAAGGTTCATGCAGGCCGGGTGGATCCCTTGTCCCGGCATGGAAACACCTGGTATTCTGGGGACAACTCGGATTGCGGTATCTTGACCAGATAGGTACAGGAATCAGAAAAAAATCTCCCTCTGTATCCCTCTTCTCCTACCTCAACGATGAGATGATTCATGATGAAGGTTCTCCTTATACCCACGACTGAAGGGTTTGGTCATGTCTCACGAACCCTTGCCATCATTCGCGCCCTCGAAAAAAGTGGAGCTGAATGCCATATCCTAACCGACATGGAAAGAGCCGGGTTTCTTTTGCAAAACGGTATCTCCCAGACGAAAATCGATACATCGTTTTATGGAATCTCATATGTCTACCGGCGGCGGAATGGAAACTGCAATCTCAATATGCTCTGTACTGTTGGGAAGGTGATCGCTGCTAGTCCCTTCTATCTCAAAGATATCTGTTCAGTTCTGTACAAAGTCCTCAGGAAAGAACGATACGATCTCATCATTAATGACCTGACACTTCATCTTTCCCGAATACCTGGAGCAAGAGTACTCAATATCGGTCATTACACTCTCTTTCGTTCACTTTCAGATATCAGGCGTATGGTATCTGATATGCATTGTCTCTGGTATGAGGGGATAATTGAACCGGTCATCAATCTTCCGGTTACCGGAAGCCATCGTTTCTGGATGGATCTACGGTCCGGCCTCATTGATAACGACCTGAGTTAAGGAGATAGGGTACACTACTAACGGTGCTCATTTTTTGAACTAGCCAATTTGGCTTTATTTTTTAAAAATAATCCC
>JAFGOM010000107.1 GCA_016926505.1 Methanospirillaceae archaeon | reverse complement strand
TATAGGTAGAAACCTTGAAAAAAGAGGCAATGAAACCGTTTTTTCCCTTTATGATCATGACAGTCTGATTTTTTTCGTATTGCATACTGAATTTACAGATACATTTGTGACCATTGAGGTGCCGCATGTTGATATGCTTTTTTGACCCTTGATTTGAGATTGGTTGAAATTACTTTTTAATATTTATTATTAATATTGTATAACTATCAAGAGACCGCCGTCGCTAAACTGAGATAGATGCATCGTAATCTTTTCAGAGGGTTTTGCGTTCTTTCCAGGTCTGCCACGCGGTCTTTTCAGAAATTCCTCGTAAACAACAGCAAGTTCCACATTAATCAACAATTTGGAATGTTGTTTGAGGAAGGAAACCATCTCAGATAACGCATCAGCTTCACAAAAGAACTCTCTTCTTACCAATTGAGCAACTTCTGAAATGAGTGTATTTTGATTCTGATTCACCTTATCTCAATTTTTCCTCGTTTATCAGTGTCCGGAATACATACGCATACATCTCATTACCATACACGGTAACCGGGATCATTGTAGCATCATACTTGGGAGAATCTTTATCAGGAGGATAATTGCAGCAAGTTCCGAGCGATTCCCATTGATCCAGACTGTTAGCTTTGTTTTTAACCTTTTCACAGAGTTTTTATGAAAATTCTGAGGGATGCGTGAAATGAATGGTATCAGCTGCTCACCCTTAATCAGCTCAAGAACATTGAATTCATTCAATAATTTTGAATCAGCAATGTAAACGTATTTTTGAAATCTGACCCGAAAAAAGAATGCAATGTTTTTACCATCTGATTGTTATAATCACAATCTGCAGTATTGCCGTTCAGAGTTTTTGAATAAACGACAAGACCATCACCGTCTGTGACCATTCCAGTCATTATTTGTTTTAAATCCTGTCTTTTATCCTTTGAATAGCCATAGGTGATCTTGAGGTCTGGTGGTTTTTCACCTTCCTTTGTGGGATAATCTCCAAATAGGACATGTGATGTCGTATCGGAGTGTAAAACATAGTTTTCTGGAAGAGAAAAGACGAATCGGACCCTCATTGCAACTTCATAAAAGAGGTTTTCACTACCACTTTCATGAATTTTATCCAGCAATCGCCCGAAAATGTCATCATTGAGCTCTGATGGATCGATAGACAAACCTACCAGTAGTTCGAGATCCATTCCAGCATAGACCTCTGAAATTTTGGAAAGCACTATTTTACGTCTGGATGAAATAAAGGGGATTAAAAGAAGCAATTGTGCAAAAACTCCCGGACTGAATTTGCATCTGGATTTGTCCCAGGGGATCAAACGATTTACCGGATCAATGAAAGGGAGTCGATTGAGATAGGTGGCGATAATTACTAATTGAAGTGGTGTATGCTCATTTTTTTGTTTAGAATCAATGACGACTTTTTCGAAATCACGATTAATTGCTTCACACGAGGGGATGGAGTGGTAGGGCGGTAGATTACCATATCCCTATAGTGCATTATATTCTGAGATATATATTTAAGCTAATCTTATAATAATCACGCACACATCCGGAAAATAATTCCGCCACAACTAACCAAGTGCGGAGTCCCGACTCAATAACTGCTCAGAGCAGGTTATTCTCTAAAATAAGGGTACAATCCATGAGTTACTCCTGGGGCGATACCGCCCCTCAATGGAAAACCCATTTTTTGTGGTATAATCCTATCGGGATAAAGAATCCCGATGACAGGATATACCGTTAATCATGTAATCTATGATACTTCGGCTGTCCAGTCCATCCACTGAACCGATCTCAGACCTTCTGCTGTCTTTTCATCGACTTTATAAAGCGTTGTATAATACGATATCAGCCATTCATCGAGATCAATATCTGAAAAGAGCTCGGGATAGGCTGCTTTTGCGATAACCATGAGCTCAAGGGGGTACTCGAGTCGTTTTGCACAGTCATACGGAGTGTATGGCAGTGATGTTACCTGGTGGTTCTTTATAGCCGAGAGGTCCTGCAGATTCTGGAAATAAGGTGCTTCATACAGTTCTTTCACAGGATGGTATCCCCAGTCTGTCGGGAGAATGATAACATCAGGGTTCATTGAAAGAATCTGTTCTCCGTTTATCACATGCCAGTAGCCGTTCTCTTCCTGGAATGCATTTTTTGCATTGACAATCGTCTCAAGTGCCCATGATTCAAAACTGGAGGTTGATACAGTATTTCCTGCTCCTCCCTCGTCTCGTGCTACATATCCTAAACCAAGATATAATACATCTGGTTTTTCCTCTTCAGGAATGTCTGCAGTTCTTTTCGTAATAGTTGTTATTGTATCTGACAGGAAAGATACCAGTTTTTCCGCTTCTGCCTCTTTGCCAAAGACATCTCCGAGGATCCGTATCTCGTCATACATTGTTTTGATATCAGGATCCGGATAGAAGTTAGGAGCTTTCAGAACCACAACGGGTATATCCAGAGACTCTATCCGGGATATTGCCCTTGAAACATTCTCATCATCTACCCAGAAGGTACATTCTCCCAGCCGTATAATGACGATATCAGGATTCAGTGCTGCCAGTGCTTCATAATTGACTCCTGCCTCGTACTCTGCGATAACCGGCAGAGTTCTTGCAAACGGATGCAGGTATGTCATGGTATTCATCCCGTTGGAGTATGTTAACGTCTCATTTTGTACGGTCTCATACTCATACGTATCTATCTCTTCAAAGGTTCTTGATCCAACCCCTACCAGCTTTTTCGGGATATCAAAGACGGTCATTACTTCCAGTCCGAACCCGTCATCTATGGTTATAACCCTCTGTATATCATCAGGGACTGCAACCTCAATGTTTCTGCTGTCTGTAACCATATGGTGCCCGGCAGGGATATTCTCTGCATACACTGCCTGTCCCGCACTGATGAGCAGTATCAGGGATAGGAGAAGGACTATCTGTGTTGTTTTTTTCCTGTTTATTTTCATCGAATCATCTCCGGATGGCAGTACCAAAAATCGTGGTATGCCGGTATTACACGTTTTTTTCTCATCGGTATCACTTTTATGAATACAGAAACCTGGGAATAACAAGGGAAGTAGTTTCATACGAACCAACGATGCACTCCCTCTTATACACATGCGAGAGGAGATCGCTCGTAAGAACGGTTTTTGGAGATCCCTCTGCGATTACTCTTCCTTCATGAAGAACGATGGTTCTGTTACAGAACCAGAGAACATGGTTTGGATCATGGGTGCAGGCAATAATGGTCTGGCCGCTTTTGGCAATATCCTCAAGCATCTCCCAGATTTTTATCTGGTTGCTGTAATCAAGAGAAGAGGTGGGTTCATCAAGTATCATGAGTGGTGCATTCTGGGTGAGGGCTCTTGCTATGAGGACCAGTTGTTTCTGACCGCCTGACAGTTCTTTCATGGTCATTGCAGCAAGATCGCGAATCCCCAGTTTCTCGAGGGATTGTAATGCTATTCTTTTATCTTCAGCAGAGTATCCCAAAAGGCCCTGTACATGCGGATTTCTACCCATGATTACCATGTCTAAAACACGGAACTGAAAAACTGGTTTATGTTCCTGGGGGACATATGCTATGCTCTGTGCAAGATCCCGCACCCCCATCCTTCGAACCGGAGTATCTGTAACCTGTATCTCTCCAGAATAGGTATCAAGAAACCGAAGGCAACACTTAAAAAGAGTTGATTTGCCAGAACCATTCGGTCCCAGAAGGCCGCATATCTCCCTCCGATGTACCCGGAGCGAGACATCAGACAGGACAGGACCGTTCCCATAGGAAAATGAAAGATGTGAGACCGATAAAACGGGCTTATCCAAATGCCATCCCTCCCTTTGTTCGTATCAGCCAGAAGAGGTATGGGGCACCAAGTATGGATACGATAATTCCGACCGGTATCTCTGACGAGGTAAGTGTCCGTGCAAGGGTGTCGCAGATAAGGAGGTATATCGCTCCAAGCAATGCTGCAAGTGGGATAACAATCCGGTGATCAGGACCGGCAAGCATCCTTGCTGCATGGGGCATCATCAGACCGATCCAGGGGATAATGCCAACCGAGGCAGTCACGAGTGCGGTAAGGAGGGTTGCAGTTCCGATAAAAAACACCATATATCTCCCCGGATCAACACCAAGCGTTCGTGCTTCTTCTTCACCAATGGAGAGTATGTTTAATTTCCAGGCGAGCAGGGCCAGGATGGATACCGAGCCGATGGTTACCGGGACGATGAGTATGACATCAGACCATGAGGCGTAATAAAATCCTCCCATAATCCAGAAGACAATGGTACGGAGGGCGGTATCACTTGAGAGATACTTCATGACTGACACCAGGCCATCAAAGAGGGATCCCATAATTATTCCTGCAAGGATGAGTGTCAGAGGAGCGGAATACCCCCTGACCCGGGAGAACAGGTAAGCCCCGGCTACCGAGATGGTGGCAAATAAGAACGCTGATGACTGGATGCTTAAGAAAAAGGAAGGGAATACGATTCCAAGCGCAGCTCCGAATGCAGCTCCTGATGAGACACCCAGGATAAAGGGATCAACAAGAGGGTTTTTAAAGCAGCCCTGGTAGACAACTCCTGCCGTAGAAAGAGCAATTCCCGTAATTATCGCAAGCAGAATCCGCGGAACTCTCATGTTCCATACGATGGTCTCCTGTATCCTTTCTCCCTGAAAATCAGGAAAAAGGGGTATGGATTTATCGAGGAGAACATGAACAACATCAGGCACAGATATCTGGAATGCACCAGCCGTGAGTGCATAACAGGTAATAACCAAGAGAATGCCCGTTGTCAGGGTAATTATCCCAATCTGTCTTTTCAGAGAGAAGACAGAGATGTCCTGTGTATCTCCTGGAAGTTGAGATACAAACCCCTTGCGTCCTGAATTACCGATGGGTTTCGTTCGTTTTGCCATTGCTCTCGATTATTCTTTGGAATACTGGATTTTTTGAGCAGAAAATCCTGCTCACAGAACTATATGCTTTCATGTATGAAAAATGATATCTTTTATTATAAACCATAAAATTTACATTATAAATATTATAAAATTAAAAATAGTATAATTAATTCTGATTTCAACATGGTTTGATATAATGGCAACACATTATCCCCTTGAAAAGATTCGGATCCATGGGAGGATTCTCGGCGGCCTTATCGATTTTGTTATTCCTGCTATCCTCTTTATGATGGTCGGAGTTGATACGACACTTCACCAGGGAGAGATAGGGAGTTCTATACGGTTTTTTGCAGGGGTTTTTTTCCTACTCTCCTGTGTTCTTATCATATATGCGATGATTGAGAATTATCAGTTCAATGCGTTGGCTCCGGATGAATCAGAAAAAAATGAGATTGTTTTCTCAGGACCATACCGTATTGTCAGGCATCCGGGATATGCCGGAGGAGTGGTCTTTTACCTGACTCTGCCACTTCTTCTGGGTTCATTATGGGCTTTCATCCCTGGACTACTCAATTCATTCCTGATCTTTTATTATACTGCTCTTGAAGATAATCTGCTCTCCCGCGATAATCAGCAGTACCGGGATTATATGCATTCCGTTCCTTTTCGCATGATCCCTGGGATCTGGTGAGGTTGACGTCACCTCGTTGCAAGAAACCGGTTTTAATTCAATAGAAATCCAAAAGAAGATATGGATGTAACGTTGTCAGTTACCCAATATCTGCGTAAATTTGCCCGGGTTCAAAGATCAGAGGTAGAATTTGGAAAAGAAGTTGAGGTATTCTATGTCAATGTGATGAATGATATCATAAACAGGGGGTAACACTTGGTATGAAGGATCTGTTTGCCGCTCGCCGGTTTTTGAAGGAGTAGAATTACATCAACTCTGTAGTTCAGGTCCTCAATCAATGACCCCGCTCGTGAACGATGAATGGATTTCTGGCTGAAAAACCTGACGACAATACGACACCCTCATTATATCCTCTCCTCCCATGGCATGAGCAACCATTTCCAGACAGGAATATACCGGATGACTCCCTGCATTCCAAACCATTCTTCTTTAGATTCTCTTTCCTCATGAATAGATAACACGATAAGGTTCGTACAACTGAGATCACGGGAAGCTTTGAGAAGAGCCCGCACCTCACGAAACCTGGTTTTTTCATCAGATACATCAGTACAGACCTGGATGAGTGTAGTCACAAGGCCTGCCTGTTGTATAACAAAATCCACTTCCTCCTGCTCTGCATTTTTCCAGTAAAAAAGATTGATGAACCCTGATAGCTCATGTTTCCTGAGCGTCGTGGCAACAATATTCTCTAAAAGACTTCCTTGATTTTTTGAGAAGGAGAATCCTTTTGCGGTAATAAATCCATTATCAATACAGTATATCTTTTTATTTGATGATACCTGAACTCTCACTTTATAAGAAAACCGGGGAATAGAGAAGAATAAAAAGGCTTCCTGTAGATACTCCAGATATTTCCTGACGGTGCGATCGCTTTGGCATCCCGAAACCTTCGTCAGTCCATGGACAGAATATTCGCTGGATATAGTACTACAAAGATATTGAGCCAGATCTCCGAGTCCCTGAGGGGAGCGGACCTTGTATCTTCGGATTATATCTTTGTAGATAACGGCATCAAATAACCTATTCAGGTAATCTTTTCGATCTAAAGGTATCATGAGTGGTTCAGGAAATCCTCCTTTCAAACTGTACTCATCGAGATAATTCCGGTATGCACTCTCGGTAAACTCACCATTTTTTATTCTGAGAAATTCTTTAAAAGAAAAAGGGAAGATGGTGGTGACAGTATGTCTCCCGGTAAGATGTGTTGCAAGTTCTTTACTGAGGAGATGGGCGTTGCTTCCTGTGATATAGAGTTCATATCCCTGACGAGCAAGACGGTTTGCAAGGAGCTCCCATCCGGGAATATTCTGAATCTCATCAAGGAGGAGGGTTTTCGTTCCCTGATATATATCATCAATAGCAGTGAGTATATCAGGGATTTTTTCCGGGTCTGTCAGTTGTTCATCATCAAAATTCACATATCCAAATATCCCTCTCTCAATGAGAAACCGGGTGATAAAAAAAGACTTTCCTGCTCTCCGCGGGCCGATAACTATCTTTATGAGTTTACTTTGTGGATTCTTAATCTCGGCAGTACGTGGGATAAATGGCTCCTGGATACGAAGATTCAGTTCAGTCTTCTGCTGGAGGATTACGTCTTTTATCTTCATTATGGGATCTTATTTATTGTAATACAAAAAAGTAAATAAAATGTTGTATTGTATTGTTAATTTTTTAAATTCTATTATAGCATTCGAAACCTGCCCATGATTCAGATCAATTGTAAAGTATGCTGGTTATTCCGAATCATTGTACTGGTTTATGGATCCATATCTTTCATCAGAGATTCTTAACAGTCCTCTTACACTACATTCGGTGTTTACACTATGATCATGTCAAAAGTAAAACGAATTCAGGTTAGAGAATCAGCCGGGATGGATATCGCTGAGATGCGTTCGGCCGGTCAGACGTATAAAGAACTTCTTGCAGAGTATGATTATCGAACGGAAGAAATAAGGATTAGAAGAAGACGTAAAATCATCGAGATGCCGTAAGAAAGGAGAATTCGTTTCCCTCTCAAAGATTAGGGATTGAACATTACCCTAATCCTCTGGCACGGATTAGCTGATGAGAACCCTGAGTTTGCGGATTTATAACTTATTTTTTCGAGCCGAAATTTTTATACTCATAAGTTGAAATTTTTGGAGATAAAGAGAGAGATT
>JAFGOM010000106.1 GCA_016926505.1 Methanospirillaceae archaeon | reverse complement strand
TTTATCGATACCATACAGGAGCCCTTAATCCGGGACTTTGCCAGGGAAACTATCAATGGTGCAGGAGCGTTTCAGAGATTTAAGAATTTTATCAGGGAGTACCCTGATCTTGAAAGAGAATGGTACACATGGAAGGATGAACGGACCCGTCTTCGGGCAGCGGAATGGCTGGAAGAGGAGGAGTTGATCCTGGTAAAAAAGGATTGAGAAGTAGATTTTCAGCGATATCAAAGGATGATTCTGGCATAGGTCCAGGGATTTCCTGCCCGGTCCGTACATAGAAGAGATCTCTACAATCACATTATGTGAGAGTAAGGAGACCTTATACCAGATCTGAGGAACCATGAGTGACCGCTAAACGACCTTCACCAATCCATCAAACCAGAGAAGAGACCATATCAGAACCATCACTTCCCTTCCTTCATGCCCTGATCCATCCGTCCACAGAAGGGGTTGCGATATTTGCCGAGTTTAAGACAGATAAGCCAGCTCCGGTCAGGAAAAAAGGTTCTGCTAAGGATAAACCTGGCGAATACCCGTATGCCCTTGATCATGCCTCTCTTAAAACACTCATAGAGAACTGTTTTGGAGACGAAAAAGACCTTAAGGCTACCAGGTGGATTATATACATCCCCGCTGCAGATACCGTTCCTCCTTCTTCTCTGCTCTTATCAAAAGGGAAGCCATCACCCAAAAAAGAAAATCTCCCCCTCGTTCCGATGTATGTTCCGGTTCTCTTCTGTACATATGAAACTTTTTTTACGATCTACAAAGACGCAAAAGGGGCAAAAGACCAGTATATCGCAGGCGATTCATTTCAGTACATCACCGTCCTGATAGAGAGCACATTGCAGCTGGTGCAGAACGCAAGATTCAAACCCTCTGCAGAACGGACATACTCAGGGTATCATGCCGTATGGGTTCCTGCCCTCTCTCCACAGGATATCGCATGGGTATCAGATTTTTCTCATCGGATGCCTCCGGTCTGCAGATACTCGCTCCCCCGTGTCTCAGCCGATCCTGATTTTCCTAAACCGGAATCCAGAGTAGAGAAGTTCATTTCAGAGATGATGCGGGTTATTATCCGCTCTGCCCTTACCGGTTATCCGCTGAAAGAAGAGAAAGACCCCTTTTATGAACCGACACAAAATGCCCTGCTGTTTTTGACCGACCTTACCGGGGCAACAGATCCTGCAAAAAACAAAGGCTTTGAGAGAACCTTCTCACGGGAGATGCAGGACTGGCTGACCTACTCCAGTTCGGGCAGGTTTTCTGCTTTTTTATTCTGCATCATTCTTAATGATCCTCCTGCAGGAGAGACAGAACCGTGGGATTTTAGTCTTCATATCAGATCAGAAGCAGACCCTTCTCTTATCATCCCTGCCGGTATTATCTGGGATCTCCCTGAATATCAGAGTGGATTACTTCCTCAGGCAGCGTATCTTAAACAACTGCTTCTTGCCGGTATCGGACAGCTGACCTCATCGTCATCAGTATTCTGGCGTCATCTGTCTGGCAGGAATCCCACCGGGGGAATGCTTTCCCTAAAGGAGGCAGCAGAGTTTTTAGGCTCTGACCTGGCACGGGTCAGAAGGAGGGGGGTGATTGTGCTCCTGCCGGCCTGGTGGACTGATACTACGTATAAACCACGGCTTGAAATCCATGCCAGAAGACGGGATCCTGTCCATAATCAGGCAAAGATAGGACTGCAGGAACTCCTGTCATTTGATTACCGGATTGCAATCGGTGATGATTCGTATTCACCTGATGAGTTCTGGGAAGCGGTGAAAGAAAAAGCTCCCTTTGTCAGGCTGGGAGGCAGATGGATATCCTGTGACCCTGATGCAATACAGCGCGCTCTGGATTATTTCAGCAGACAAAAATCCAGGAGCGGTGATACAACCAGCGATCTGCTGCGTCTTTCCCTGACAGGAATGAAAGATTCAGAGGTCCCTGTCTCGATTCATGCAAAGGATGACTGGGTTTCTGATCTCCTGGATTTTATCAGGACAGAGAATAATCAGGCAATACCTGTTCCGGACACGTTTCATGGAACACTCAGGCCATACCAGAAAGAAGGATTTTCGTTTCTCTGTCAGTGCACCCGGAGAAGGTTTGGGGCCTGCCTGGCCGATGATATGGGGCTTGGAAAAACTCCGCAGACTCTTTCCTGGCTGCTCTATCTCAGGGAGACAGAAAAGCCGCAGACTCCGGCTCTCATAATCTGCCCGATGTCGGTTGTCGGGAACTGGGAGCGGGAGATACACCGGTTTGCTCCCTCATTACGGTCATGGGTGCATCATGGAACTGACCGGTGCAAAGGCGATGATTTTGCGAGGGTAGTCGGTTCACACGACCTGGTCCTTACTACCTATCATCTTGCAGCACGGGATCTTGATCACCTGAGCATTGTTACCTGGTCTGCGATCATTCTTGACGAGGCACAGAATATCAAGAATCATTATACAAACCAGACAAAAGCAGTGAAGTCACTATCAGGAGAGAGGCGGGTTGCTCTGACCGGCACCCCGGTAGAGAACCGGTTACTCGAACTCTGGTCAATTATGGACTTTTTAAATCCCGGATACTTAGGCTCACAGAATGCATTTACGAACCGCTATTCCCGCCCGATAGAACAGGATAAAAACCCGGAGCTGATACAGGAACTCAGGTCTCTTATCAGTCCGTTCTTACTCAGGCGAATGAAGACAGACAAGCATGTTATCTCTGATCTTCCCGAAAAGATGGAGAACCGGGTGTATTGTTCTCTCACAACCGAACAGGCCGCCTTATACCAGGCCGTTGTTCTGGATATGGCAAAAAACCTTGATAATGTCGAAGGTATTGCAAGGAAAGGAGCAATCCTTGCTGCGATAACACGGTTAAAACAGATCTGTAACCATCCGGGACATGTTGCAAAGGGTACACCAATTTCGGCTGAACAGTCAGGGAAGGTGAGCCGGCTGCTTGAGATGATAGATGAGGTAGCTTCCGAAGGGGACGCGGCACTCATATTCAGTCAGTATGCAACCTTTGCAGAGGAACTGACAGAGATGATACAAAAGCAGATTGATACACCGGTTCTTCTCCTGACCGGTTCGACACCACGGAAAATGCGGGAACGTCTGATAGAAGAGTTCCAGGCTTCAAGCACTCCGATAATCTTTGTTATCTCTCTTAAAGCCGGGGGAACGGGTCTGAACCTGACCAGGGCAACTCATGTGTTTCATGTTGACCGGTGGTGGAATCCGGCTGTTGAAGACCAGGCAACTGACAGAACATACCGAATTGGTCAGCAGAGAAATGTCCAGGTTCACCTGATGATAACAGCAGGAACACTGGAGGAACAAATAGATCTGATGAACCAGAAGAAACGGACCCTGGCAAAGGAAGTGCTTGCCCATACTGATGAATATCTGACAAATCTCTCTACAAAGGAACTTTTAGAGATTGTAACACTTCGTGACAGTCTCTTTGCCAGTGAGGAGGATGCATGAGAAGGAAGAACCGGTGGTGGATAAAATCCATCCATGACGTTCCGGAAGAGAGAAAATTACGGCTCAAAGCACAGGATGATCCGGTTGGGAAATCATGGTATGCACGGGAATTTATCAGGGCAATCGAGTCTGTTGCTGAGAAGAAACGACTGGCCCGGGGCCTTGCCTGTGCACGTAAAAATGAAGCATCCAGACTTGTATTCAAACCGGGGAGAATTACCATCGGGATCTGTTGTTCCGGGTATACGATTCGGGAAATGGATTTTTCCGTGTCCCCGTTCAAACAACCTGAATGGGACCAGCTGACAGAAACGATTGCAGCAGATGGATCTCTGACCGGGGCACTGGTATCAGGGGATTTTACCGAACATTTTGTAGAGGCACTCCGGAATAACAATATTGAACTGATTCCCTCTCTTAACCGGAATTTTTATTGTTATTGCACCTGTGGCGACCATCATGATCCCTGTATTCATACAATTGCAGCCTGGTATTTTATTGCAGAGGCACTGGATGATAACCCATGGCTTCTCCTGTATATCAGGGGGAAAAACAGGGAAGAGGTTTTGAAAGCAGTAAAACAGGTCAGACCGACTCCACAAGTGCAAGAAAACAAAAATACCGGTAAAGCGGTATCAGGGTTTATTCCCTCAGGGATACCATTACCTGAATCGGCACCTCCCACCGGGTTTTTCACCTGTGAAGGGGAAGGTCCGCTTGTTCCCCTGCAACGGGAGAGTACAAAGGTCATCCCGGTCAGGCTGCTCGGCAGATCTCCGCATTATTTCGGGAGGGAAAACATGGCAGATGCAGTCATTGAACTCTACCCCCACATCTTTTCCTATGCAGACTCGATTCTTCCTGATGATAATGAAAAGAAAGAGGAGTGATACAGAGTGCATAGGAAGAATCCTTCGGGCAGAAAATTCTCGATTCCTGCAACAAAATTGAGCGATTCACTGGAAAATATCAAATGATGCGTTTTTTGATGATGAAAATCCATACGTGCCATTCGCGATCAGATCATGATTATCTGATACGCATTCTATTCCCCTTAGTATATCACCGGTAATGCCCTATCCATGCACCAGAATTTTTCAGCCCCCGGGGAATTACAATTCGTGCTCCAGGGCAACATTTCGATGATTGAAACTCTCCTGGCCGGTTTTAACCGGTTAAAGACCTAAAATGAAAAGGCATTTCTGTCCCCTGTAATGCTTTAGCCGGCAGCAGGGATACCGGTTTTTCTGTTTTTGAGGTATGACCCTGGGTCAGATGGGGTTTTTTCATGCTAGTTATCCTTTTTCCCACTGAAAAATTGCTATGAACCACGTTATCATGATCATGCCAAAAGGAAGCTTTTTCCGGAGGGGAAAAAAATCTTTCTGAAGATCATAAAAGCCGCCAGCCCAGCGGAAACTGTGTTCAATTGGAGAGTAAAATACATCACCCTTTTTTCCTCTCTGGAGATCAAGGAGAAGAGAAAGAAAATCCAGTTCTTTCTGCTGGTACTCAAGGGGAGTTCTCGAGCCCGACGTTCCAACAGACTTTTTTCTATCATGAATGCAGATCCGCAATACTATGGATATTATGTTCGGTTTAAGCGATAAGATTTTATATTACTATTTTGATTGTCTAACTATACCATCATTCACCAATAAAAACCCCTGTCTCATCCGGATGAATGAATGTAGACATAACCGTTTACATAACCCGGCTTTCATGATATTTTTCAACACATACAAAGGAGAAAAATGAGAACTCATTTAAGAAATTGGAACGTAATATACTATTACAGGATATTTGAATGATTCATGCAGTCAGACAACGGGTGATGATAGGGCAGGATGGAACGATTCAGATATATGTTCCTGAATTAAAGGCTGGAACAATAGCTGATGTTATCATCCTTGAAGCCTCTGATCAGACACCAAAAAAGACGCTTACAGGATTTATCGGCAAAGGGAAAGGATGCTTCAAAACTGCCGGAGAAGTTGACACTTTCATCCGGAATGAGCGTAATACATGGGAATAATTGAAACCATTTCAGGCTCCAGACTCTATCTTGATTCAAATATTTCCATATACGCTTTAGAAGGCTATCCGGAATATGAATCGATTCTCACCTCACTTTTCAGCCTTATTGATAATAATACATGTACAGCGGTAACCAGCGAACTAACCCTTGCAGAGGTTTTGATTAAACCTCTCATGGACAATAACCTGAATTTACAGCAGACGTATACAGAAATATTGCAATCTTCAGATTCTCTTACCCTCGCCAACATTGATCGTCATATCCTTATAGAAGCAGCCATGATTCGGGCATCATCAGATGCAATTCACCTACCTGATGCGATACATCTCGCTACTGCAAAACTGCACAAATGTTCTTGTTTTATTACGAACGATAAACGTTTACGAAACAATCACCTATTTCAGGTAATTATTATATCTGATCTTTTAGAGAATTAATCCTGTATCAGTGTGATTGTTTTCTCCACCAAAGTCATGCACGACTGTGAATCGGACTCTTAAAAATCATCAGCAGATAGTATTTTAGACCCGCACGGACGTGCACACGACCCAGGCAGGGACCGAAAAAAAACAAACCCTCTGCAAAAACATCAGAAATAGTTACAAACCCTTCATCCAGGGCAGATTAAATTGGAAAGGAATTCTAATCAGGATACTCCCTAATGCATATATCATCTCAGTCACCGACCCAAAGATGGTGAGTGAAACATTCCGGGGAATGCCCACAAAAAGTCATGTGGTGTATCAGAAAAATTCCTAAAATATCAGGCATATGTTATCAGTTAATGAATAGCATAGATTATAATTCATCCTGCCTGATATCGTGCCTGAGGTCCATATTTTTTGCACAAACTAATCCGGCAGCTATATACTACCCCGGCGAAACGCTCATGGGTTCCAGACGGAGCGCAAATTATAATTTTTTTAATAAAGAAATGACAAAAACGGTCTTTTTGGAGGTGATTACCTGCGCAGCAGTTGAGTCTGGATTTATCATACGATCACGGAAGATATTTCCGGTAGATTATCTTTTTACCCTTACTTTTGAGTTTTTTTCAAAGGAAGAACCCAATATAAGTTAATTTCACAGACTCTATAATTCGCAGGTGGTCAAAGAAAAACAAGCATTATATAGCAGTTTTTATGAAAGGTTCAGTAACGAAGCCTTGATATGTATCAATAAATGTGTTAAGAATTATATTTAAAGCAGATAAATAGCATAAATTCTGATTTAAAGGGTTATTTGAGACCATTCAAAGATGTTCTCATCAAGGACAATACAACCTATATTCCCATAAACACATAACAATATCTCTTTAAATTGCTTTTTATTTTTCGTTATTCAGTGATATGGCCACCGAAACCTTTTCCATCGTTACGTGTCAATATATACACATAACGAGGATGAATAATCATGGTGGCGATAGTCTATCAAACTGACAAACGCTCAGGGATAACGTATGCCTATGAATCCATATCACACTGGGATAAGAAAAATAAGCAATCGCGTGCCAAGCGGACCCTGATTGGACGAGTAGATAAAGTAACTGGAGAGATTGTCCCGACTGATGGGAGAAACCGAAAGAAGCAGGAAGCGAAATTACCGTCAGAACGGGAGCCAAAATGTACAGCAGGAGCGAGTAGATCCTTTTTTGGTGCCACATATCTGTAAGACGCGATAGGTGAGAAACTTGGTATCACGAAGGATCTAAAACAGTGTTTCCCTGATACATATCAGCAGATCTTGTCCATCGCATACTATCTGATCCTCGAAGAAAGTGCCCCCTATACCGGTTCGAAAAATGGGGCGATCTTCATAGACACCCATACGGAAAACATCTCAGTTCCCAGCGAACCAGTGATTTATTTTCCCGTATAACCGAAGAAGACAAACAGATGTTCTTCTCTCTTCAGGGAAAACGGCGATGCGAACATGAATTCTGGGCCTACGATACAACTACCCTGTCCAGTTACTCAGAAATGTTAAAGCA
>JAFGOM010000105.1 GCA_016926505.1 Methanospirillaceae archaeon | reverse complement strand
GGTCTTTGTAGCAGTCCTTCCATAGAAATCAGTTATCGTGAGCGTGACATCCCAGTACCCTTCCTCGGTAAAGGTAATAACCGGGTTCTGATCTTCTGACCGGATGGGATCTCCACCTTCGTCATAGGTAAAGGTCCAATTCCAGGCGGTGATATACCCGGTTGAGAGATCAATGAACTCAACTTTGAGCGGGGCAGGTCCACCCTCTGGCATGGCTGAGAAGTCTGCTACAGGATCAGGGTAGAGTGGCGAGAACGTGGCATGGATGGTATGGTCAGAAACTACACCAGAGAAGGTAAATTCTGATAGCGGACCCTGAGATTCTTTGTCAACGACCAGATCACATACCTCGTATGCAGTATCGGGAGTGATGGAAAAGGTAATGTCATCCCCGTCAGAAACCATGACTGCACCAGAGGGAGTAATGGTTCCACCCACCCCGGCAGTTGCTGATATGACGTGTTTTCCTGAGACATTCTCTTCAAATACTGCTGATATGGTATGATCTGAACTGATCGAGGTGAAGGTGTACCGTTCGACCGGCCCGACTGTTTTCCCATCCACGAGGACGTCTTTTACGTGATATCCGTTATCAGGAGAGATGGTAAAGGTCTGATCTGTCCCGCACCAGAACGAGATGGTTCCGGCAGGAAAGATGCTTCCCCCCGTACCGGCACGGGCGGTAATCTGGTACTCAAACCGGGAGACAGTGAGATGAATCGTGTGATCGGCAGTCACCGACGAGAAGGTGTAACTCCTGACTGCCCCTATTGATGCTCCGTCAACGAGGACATCTTGTAATTCATAACAGGGATCAGTTTCGATAGTAAAGGTCTTCTCTCCCCCGTCGGCAACCACGACTGCTCCGGACGGAGTGATTATCCCTCCTTCCTCTGCAGTTGCGGCGATAATATGGGAGGTCGGCTGCGGGGCAAAGAGAGCATGTATCGTGTGATCGGCAGTGACGGATGAGAAGGTGTAACTCCGCAGAGCCCCGACTGACTGTCCGTCTACGAGGAGATCGGTGTAGTCATACCCTGCTCCGGGTGTTATCGTAAAGGTCACATCAGATCCGCAGACGACTGTTACCTCACCTGATGGCGAGATGCTCCCGCCGGACCCGGCAGTTGCAGTGATAATATAAGACTTAGATGAGAAGACCGGGCGGATCGTGTGACTGGTCTGTACGTCCTCAAAGGTATAGGTATAGGGACTGGACCGGGGGCCAAGGTGGGTGGAACTGTCGATGATGACATCGGTGATCGTATGGCAGGAGTCTGCGGTCATCACAAATGAGACATCAGAGCCAACAGCTACGGTCTGGGGGGTTGATGGACTTATCGTTCCTCCCATAGCCGCTACCGGGGTTATCGTGCAGGTCTCTCCTGTGGTAAATACGGCATGAATGGTGTGATCTGCAGCGACCTGGGAAAAAGTGTAGGTAGAGACTCCGCCGATTGATACCCCGTCAACGAGGACGTTCTGGATAGCATGACCGGCATCGGGGGTGATGGTGTAGATCTGTGAGCCTCCCGGGGAAACATCGATCACCCCGGAAGGACTGATGGTCCCGCCACTGGTGGCAGTTGCCGTTATCTGGTACATTGTCCCGGTGGTAAAGGCCGCATGGATGGTGTGGTCGGCAGTCACACCAGAGAAGGTATAGGTCGCAGCAGGGGATTGTGAGACGCCGTCTATTATCAGTTCACTGATGACATACCCGGTGTCGGGAGTGATGGTGTAGGTGAGATCAGATCCACAGACAACAGTCGTCTCACCCGGTGGCGAGATGGTTCCGCCGGACCCGGCAGTTGCGGTTATGATGTATGATAGTGATGAGAAGACCGGCTGGAGGGTATGAGGAGTCTCTACATTCTCAAAGGTATAGGTATAGGGACTTGTCCGGGGACCGAGATGGGTAGAACTGTCGATGATGACATCGGTGATGGTATGGCAGGAGTCTGCGGTCATAGTAAATGAGACATCAGAGCCCAGTGCAACGGTCTGGGGAGTTGAAGGGCTGATTGTACCGCCCATGGCCGTTATCGGAGTGATTGTGCAGGTCTCTCCCGTGGTAAAGCTGACCTCTATTTCGTGATCCTCAGTGACATCGGTAAAGGTGTAACTCCGGACTGGTTCGTGCATGATCCCGTCAATGTACAGGGCCTCTACCGAGTATCCGGTATCAGGAGTTATCGTGTAGGTAATGTCTGATCCACAGACGACCGTTGTCTCTCCTGATGGCGAGATGGCCCCACCCGGACCGGCTGTTGCGGTGATGGTATAGGTGGTCTCTGAGAAGACTGCAGCGATTGAGTGATCCGCATCAACACCCCAGAAGGTGTAGCTGTACGGACTGTCCTGGGGGCCGAGATGGGTGGTACCGTCAACGATGACATCAGAGACAGAGTAACAGGTATCTGCGGTTATCGTAAAGACCTGGTGATTACCGGAAGGAACAATGACTTCTCCTTCTGGAGATATCGTCCCGCCGGCACCAGCTGATGCGGTAATAGTATAGGTTGTAGTTGATCTGGTCAGGGGGAGGTTTGTCGTTGCCCCGGCAACATAGGTTGCGGTCTGGTCGGCATCCTCACCGTCTATGTGAAAATGAATGGTCTGCCCGACCTCGCTCTCATCCTCAGCGATTACCGAGAGGCGGGGCAGGAGCCAGTTAGGCGATCCGTACTGACCTGATACCGTCGTGATGATGCTGCCCCGTTCCTCACCGTTAATAGTTGCACAGATGACCGTTCCGACAGGGGCAGAGACCCCGCCTACCGTTACGGTCCCGTAAAATTCATGCGGTTGTATCGGGCTTGCTGCACGAGGACCCCCGGATTGTGATGCATCATCGTTTGCATCAGCAGTGGCAGGCCGGGTATCTCCGGAGTCTTCTGATTGTTTATCAGTGCCGGGAAGAGAACCATCACCGGGGATGATTGTACCGGTGTCTAATCCACACAGGGATCCGGCATCTGAAGCGCTGACACCGGATGAGATGAGGCAGAAAACCAAAAAAAGGGCAAGGATGATGCCCTCGGTTCTGGTGAATTGTCCCGTTCTGTTCCCGGATGCATGTCGCTGCCCGGCTTTTCTCTTATATATCTGATTATTTCGCGCGATGCGTATTGAAATATCTTTTTTTTCTCCTGCTGGCTCCTCATGGTGCATGACCTTCCTCCATCGCCTGAATCGGTATTGCTCCTGTTAATTATTCTCAAATCCCGGATCCATACCGTAATGGTTATTTCTCTAGTGAACAGATAATGGTTTTGATGATTTTCCCTGCAAAACCGGTTGATGCCGGATTTTTCAGAGAATTATACGGGAAGTGTGAGAGAAAAAAAGAGTGCGATAATTATAAATTTTGAGAGGGAATTACCCTGATGAAAGACGTAATGTTCCGTTACTGGTTAGATTCAGCTGATAACCCGGGAGTATTTTTTTTGCAACAAGCACACCTGAGTCACCATTGATAATCATTATATCTCTATGCGATTTTGAACCGATGACCCTGCCCGGCAGATGTTGATGCTCTTTGAAGGGTAACAATTTCATTCTTTTTCTGTTTTAAGAAGCATCTGCAGGTATTCCTCCCGGCTCATATGAACTGTTTTCATATTATTCATGATCACGGTTACCGGTATCTCATTATATCTGGGAATTACCACCGCCCTTTTCGCTTTCGGATGATGAAATATCAAATGGTCTCCTTTTTGCCTGATAAAGGTACAACCAAAGGTCTCAAAAATACATAACCGTGTTCGCCAGTCAGTTGGAGCAATTCGTGTCATTGTTTTTACATCGCGAACACGGCATGTTCAGAATAACAGGGATTATGGATCATACCAGGACTGGGACCACAATCTCCTCAAAACTGATAATGTGTCTCCTTGTCCGATACGCTTCTTTATCAGTATCATAACCAGCATCCTGTAAAAATTCATCCAATGTTCCCAGTTTTTCTGTTTCTTCCAGTTGAATACGGATCACCTCTGATAGATTCAATCTGGCTTCTGAAGGGGTATGCCCGTAACTGGCAATGTCAAGTTCGGGACAGTAAGAAGTATACATATCTCCCTCCTTCCAAAGTTCCATGGTTGTGATTAGCTGCTTCATATGTTGGCTCTCCGTTTGATCCTGATGTAATGTGATGAAAGACTGATCTAAAAAATTTTACGCTAGATCTCATGGATTTATCCTGTTTTTCCCGATTCCACCTTAAATTGACACACATATCATCCCGATAACGGACTTAAAACCCCGTCACCACCCATATACAGCCAGTATCCATGCCCGGGATACATATTCCGTGTATCAGCAAACTGACCGGTTCCCCCATTAATAATCCCATTCTCGTACCGCTGACCCAGACCATCAAACCCAATCGCACTCACCCAGGCATCCTGCACCGAGAGCAGGGTATCACGGGCGGTTGCCGGGACGGTTGCGGTAAATCCGATGGCATTCCAGCCACTGAAGAGATTCTTAGTCGGCGGCAGTTGTTGTCCCATGTCTTTGAATGTAAGTGGTACGGTTGTCTCTTCTGCATTCCAGAGCCAGTAGCCGTCAAGCGGAATGATTGGATAATCTGCCATCATCTGTACCCTGGATGCTGTCTCCCCATTGTATCCCCACATGGAATGAGCCTGTGGGTCAATGTATTGATCAAGCCAGATCGGGGTGTTATTGCCATCTGCAAGAGTCTTTGGAACCGCGATAAAGTTCCAACCGGGATAAAGGTGGAGATCATAGCCGGTTACCGGGACTGAGACCGTGATGTAATTCAATTTCGTCTCGGTATCAGACCCATCAGCATTGGTCGCTGTCAGAGAGACGGTATAGGTACCGGAACCCGTATAGATATGACTTGGATTCTGGGCGGTGTTCGTTTCCCCGTCATCAAAGGCCCAGATCCACGATGTTGGGGAATTGGTGGAACTGTCGGTGAACAGGACGGTAAGTGGAGCGGTGCCGAAGGTTATATTGGCGGTGAAATTGGTGCGAGGTTGTATAAAGCAACATCCTCCAATTGCATATAGTGTGCTAAATGAACTATTTTTTAGAATCCCTAAGGCGGTTGCACTTATGCAATAGCCTATGGAGGCTGGCAGCAATTCATTCATGGATAAGGAAAAAGATTGTTACCATAGTTATCAGATAAAAAAATCTCACCATTAACCTAATACTTTCGGTATATCGTTTTTCGTGGACCTGCTTCAATAACCAGGAGAACCAATTTTTCGTATATGATTTCAATAATGGCCCGGTATTCACCGGTTCGTATTGAATACAGTCCTTTTTCCTTCCCTTTTAAGGGTCGTAATTTTTCCCTTGGGTTATCGAGTAACTCAAGGTCTGCCAAGGCTGATTCGAGGGATATTCGGATAGAAACGGGAAGCTTTATCAGATCGTGCTTTGCTCCAGGAGAGATGATAACCGTGAACTTACTCAATGGAGTCTCCAAGTTCTGTCATTACCTCAGCAAGAGTCTGACATTTCCCTTCCCGGTAGTCCTTTCTTGCCTGTTCCACTCGTTTTAGAGTCTCTTCACTCAGGGGTTCAGGATCAATCTGCCCATTGAGCAGTGCATTAATAATATCTTCGTCAGATTCATCTGGCCGATTTTTCAGAAGAACAATTTTCTGATATGTTTCATCGCTCAGAGAAACCGTGACTGTCATGAGTATGAATTATCTCCAAGAGCTCATATGCATTCCTATGATAAATGGGAGACAAATTTTCCGGTATCCGCTTATCCCAAATTTCCCTCAAAACATTAAAATAGAACTATCTACCAAGACACGGTTGCATTAATCAAAAATGTCAATTTAATAAGGATAATTCTAGAGAAATTATGAGATTTGCCCATATGAATTTCACATTATATAACCATGCATACTCTGTTTCGTTATATCCCATTTTTTGCTCACATTCTACCTTTCTTCTCTAACATCAAGAGAGGGGGTTTAAAACCGTCACCATCCATATACAGCCAGTACCCATGCCCGGGATACATATCCCGGATGTCAGCAAACTCCCCTGATCCCCCATTAACAATGGCAGTATCATAGGTCTGGAGAGATCCATCAAACCCGATTGCACTGACCCAGGTATCAACCACTGAAACAAGGGTATCCCGTGCCTGAACCGGCTCAAGTGCAGTAAACCCGATTGCATTCCAGCCAGAAAAGACCTCTTTGACAGGTGCCGGCTGCCCGGTCATATCCTTGAACGTGAATGGTACGGTCGTCTCTTCTGAATTCCAGAGCCAGTAGCCGTCAAGCGGAATGATTGGATCATCTGCCATCATCTGTACCCAG